>DASVVD010000872.1:0-2940 GCA_036386715.1 Pseudoduganella sp. | reverse complement strand
CGCCCAACAGGCTCAACCGGATAAATGTTTTCGGCCCGGCCACGCCGTCCGCTTTCAGCTGCTGGGCTGCCTGGAATTGCCGCAGCCGTTCCAGCGTTTCGCCGTCCAGCGCCGCATCGTCCGGCGGCCGGGCGGCCCCGGCCCACTGGGCCAGGCGCCGCGCCAGCCAGTCGACCTCGGGGCCGCGATCGCCGGCCGCCAGCTGCTCGCGCCAGCCGGGCGGCGCGCGCCAGAACGTGGTGAAGGTGCCGTCGTAGCGGTTTTCCAGCGCCGCCCGCGTGACCGCCTGGCGCCGGCCGCCGATATCGAGCATGCCGTCATGTTCGCCGAGTGCCAGCAACAACGCATGCGTGGGCGTCGCCGGATCGTCGTTCAGCGTCACCATCGCCGGGCGGTCCAGCAGGCGCAGATCGGCCAGCGTGCCGCGCGTCGCCAGGCAGCGCAGGTTGTGCCGCGGCGCTTCGGCGCAGGCATCGCCCCGCCCTGTCGTCACGCCCCATAGCGCGGCGAGACGGCGCAGCGTTGCGGCGCTGTCCGTCCCCTGCAGTGCCGCAGGGGTGGCAGTTGCGGCAGGTGCAGCCGCTGCAGCCGGCCTCGATACGTTCGCCGCAACCGCCCCGGGCACGGCCGATACAGCCGGGACGGCTGGTGCAGGCTGGCCCGGCGCCAGCTGCCACGCTGCCGCCGTCAGCATGGCGCCGGCCAGCATGCCGCCGGCGACCAGTGGCCAGCGCCCGCGAAAATTGGACGCACCGGGTGCACCGGGCGCATCGGCCGTGCCGAACACTTCCTGCGCGGCGCGGCGCACGATCCGGCGCGTCACCTGTGCCTTGTTTTCCACGTAGGCGCCGAGCAGCGCGCGGTCGCACAGCAGGTTGATCCGGCGCGGCACGCCATGCGTCAGCCCGTGCACCTGCGCCGCCGCATCGGCCGGGAATGGCGACGGCCCCGCCAGCCCTGCCACCGCCAGCCGGTGGGCGATGTATTGCCCGGTCTCCGCGGCCGTCAGCGAACCGAGGTGGTAGCGCGCGATCACGCGCTGCGCCAGCTGTTCCAGTTCGGGTCGCGCCAGCATCGTGCGCAGCTCGGGCTGGCCGATCAGGATCACCTGCAGCAGCTTGCGCTCGCTCGTTTCCAGGTTGGTCAGCAGCCGCAGTTGCTCCAGCACCGCAGCGGACAGGTTCTGCGCCTCGTCGATGACGAGCACATTGTTCTCGCCGCGCGCATGGCTTTCCAGCAGGTGCCGGTTGATTGCATCAACGTAGTGCTTGACCGTGGCCGTGCCGCCGCCATCCGGCAACGCGATGCGGAACTCTTCGCACACCGACTGCAGCAGCTCCTCGACCGACAGTTTCGGATTGAAGATGTAGGCCAGCCTGCAGCCGGCCGGCACCTGTTCGATGAAGCAGCGGCACACGGTGGTCTTGCCGGCGCCGATTTCGCCCGTCAGCAGCACGAAGCCGCCGCCGCTGCCCACCCCGTACAGCAGGTGCGCCAGCGCTTCGCGATGGCGTTCGCTCATGAACAGGTAGCGCGGATCGGGCGCGATGGAAAACGGGCTGCGGGTCAGGTTGAAAAATCGCGTGTACATGAAAATTCCGTTGGCCGTTCTGGTGGCAATTCTATGGCAACTCCGCGACAAACCAGAGCTCCTGGCGGCTCAGCGCAGGGCAGGCGGCAGGGGTGTGAATTTGGCGCAGTAGATCTTGGAACGACGGTCCGCATAGGCAATGCGCCCGCCGGTGGACGTTTCGCGCACCGGCGTGGCGGAACCGGCGATGGCCGCATAGCGCAGGCCGTCTCGCTGCGTGATCGCCGCCGCCAGCTTTTCGGGCGTGGTATCGGCCACCGCACCGATGAACCGGTATGGGAATGTTTCATCGCTGACGATCACTTCCCGCACCGCAAAGCCCCACAACTTCGCTTCGGGCGTGCGGAACCACCAGGCACCGCCTTCTCTCTTGTAGGGCCGGCCGAACCAGCGCACCATGTAGTCGAAATAATAACGGTTCGACGTCTCGTCGCGGCACAGCAGGCCATTGCCCAGCACGACGCCGAAATGGGTGGGAACCTTGGCATGCAGGGGAATGCCGGCAACGCCCAGCGCCAGCAGGCAAGCCATCCTGGCAGCGGCTGCCATGCCGGGCAATGTGCGGGCAGTCCATGAGCTGGGGACCAATGAACTGGGGACCAATGAGCTGGGGATCAATGAACTGGCAATCCATGAGCTGGCAATCCATGAGCCGGCAGTGGGCGATGCGGCACCGGTCACCCGTGCCCGCACGTCTGGCAGCCTTGCAGCGCTTGCAGTCCCTAAAGCTTTTGCAGCCATTTGCGATTGGCGGCGATCCTGGACTTGGCCGATTCGGGCAGAGCTTCGTAGCAGCCCGGGTACTGCTTCAACGCGCTCTCGCTGACCTGCTTTTCCTGCCCGTTGATGAGGAAAACATAGAGCGTTCCGCCTTGATCGGTTTTCCTGGTTCCTATGTACTTGATCATTTTACGAATTCCTCCAGAGTGCATTATGACACCTTCGTACAACGGCCGGCATTCCAGGCGCCTGTTTTGCATGAATCGTTATCACTTCATTACGGACCATGTGCCAGACTGTGCTCTAATAGGCAGGCTCAAGCCCGGACGGGATCATGATGAAAATTCTTAGCGCAGCTGCATTCACCCTTGCAATTGCTGTTGCACCATCCTTCGCTGCCGCCACCGTCCATGCGGTTCCCCAACCTGTGTCCACGCCCGCCCAGCCCGCTGCCCGCCAGCCTGCCCCCACGTTCGCCACTTGGCACATGGCCGACCTGCAGGATGTGACCCAGGCGTGGTACTTCACCGGTGAAGCGCTGGCCGGCCAGGGACGCGACGGTGCGCCCTGGGCCGGCGAGCGCCCTGTCGCCCGCCCCCCGGATGCGGCCCTCACGCTGCCGCCGCCCT
>DASVVD010000871.1:0-2368 GCA_036386715.1 Pseudoduganella sp. | reverse complement strand
TCGGCGTCGTGGCCCCGCTACCGTGCGCGCCGGCGCGCGATGCACGACCTGCGCCAGCGCTTTGCCGGGTTCTTCGAACATCACCCGTTTGCCGTGTATGCGATCGATGCGCAGCGGCGCTTCCTGCATGCCAATTGCCAGATGCTGAAGGAGCTCGGCGTCGAGCGGCACATGCTGCTCGGCACGCCGGCGGACCAGTACGTGGGCATTGAGGACCGCGCCGAAGTGGCGAAGCGCCTGAACGAAGCGCTGGCCGGGCAGGCCGTGGCTTACACGACCCGCATCGCCGATGCCGCCGGGCGCATGGCGGACATGTCGATCGTGCTGATCCCGATGAGCACCGGCGACAAGGTCACCCACGTGCTGGGCTTTGCCGAGAACATCACCGAGCGCAAGGAAGCCGAACGGGCGCTCTATGCATCGCGGCAGATGCTGCAGCTCATTCTCGACAACATTCCACAGAACGTGTTCTGGAAAAACGCCGACGGCGTGTATGAAGGCGGCAACCGGGCGTTGCTGGCCGACGTGGGGCTGGCTACCGATGCGGAACTGATCGGCAGGACGGATCTCGACCTGCACTGGAAGGACCACGCGGCGCACTACCGCCAGGTGGATACGGAAGTGATGCAATCCGGCGTGGCGCGCATGCGCATGCAGGCGCTGGAGCGCGACATCCACGGCGCCGAACGCTGGGTCGAGACCAGCAAGATCCCGCTGAAGGACGGCGCGGGCAGCGTGACCGGCGTGCTGGGGGTGACCGAGGACATCACGGCCCGCAAGTACATGGAAGAGGAGCTGTTCCGCCGCGCCCACCACGATTCGCTGACGGGCCTGCCCAACCGCGGCTACTTCAACAGCCAGCTGGAACAGGCGGTCGCACGTGCCCAGCGCCACGGCGCGCTGGCGCTGATGGTTTTCGATATCGACCGCTTCAAGCTGATCAACGACACGCACGGCCACGACGTGGGCGACGACGTGATCCGCATGTTTGCCAGCCGGGTGCGCGATGTGGTGCGGGAGGCCGATTTCGTGGCGCGGCTGGGTGGCGACGAGTTCGTGCTGGTCGCCGAAAGCCTTCAGGACATCCAGGCCGCAGTTGTGATCGCGCAGAAGATCGTTGCAGCGATGATGGCGCCGTTCCAGCTCGGCACCGCCACGCTGCAGGTGACGACCAGCATCGGCATCGCCGGATTCGAAGCGGGCATGACATCGCGCAGGCTGGTCCGCGCAGCCGACCAGGCGATGTATGACGCCAAGCGGGCAGGGCGCAACTGTTTCAGGATGGCGGCGTCGGGGCGGGACAAGAGCGCGGCCTGACCGGCCGCACCTGAAAAAAAAGCGCTGTTTGCGTAAGGTCGGGGAACTTCCACGGAACAATACTGTCTGACCTCCTGTTGAGATACTTCATGTGTATCAGGGAGGCGATAATGGGCACGGCAGATTTCCAAATGTTGTTCAAGGCGCTGGCAGAGCTCCATTTCTCAGCCGATGAAGTGGCCTGTTTGCAGAACTTTCTCGCATCAGCCGCTCAACCGGGGCACTGCTTCGCCCTCATCGAGGAAGCGGCCGGCAAACGGACCTGTCCACACTGCGCCGGCAGGCGCTGCCACCGTTGTGGCCAGACCAACGGCCTGCAGCGCTATCGTTGTCTTGGCTGCGGGCGCAGTTTCAACGCGTTGACCGGCACGCCGCTGGCGCGCCTGAGGCTGCGCGAGAAATGGCTGCCATACCTGCAATGCCTGATCGGCTCCGACACGGTGCGCGCCGCCGCCCGGCGCGTAGCGGTAGCGAAATCGACCAGCTTCCGGTGGCGCCACCGCTTCCTTGCCGCAGTGCGCCGGGCGCCGCTTCCCAGGCTGTCGGGCATCGTTGAAGCCGATGAAACTTTTCATCTCGTCTCACAAAAGGGCTCGCGCAACCTGGCGCGACCGGCCCGCAGGCGCGGCGGCAAGGCGGCGCAGCGCGGTATCAGCAGGGAGTTCGATTGCATCCTGGTGGCGCGCGACCGCACCCGCAACACCTGTGCATTCGTGACCGGCCATGGGCCAGTCACGGCGGCGCAGTTGATCACGCACCTGCTGCCGGTGCTGGCGCACGACGCGCTGCTGGTCAGCGATGCTGCCAAGGCTTATCAGGCATTTGCAAAGAGCACCGGCATCAGCCACGAGTTTGTGAACGTGCAGGCCGGCATGCGGGCCCGCGGCGCCATGCATATCCAGGGAGTCAATGGATGGCATGGCCGCTTCAAGACATGGCTGCGGCGTTTCAATGGCGTGGCCAGCCGCTACCTCCACCATTACACCGGTTGGCAGCAAGTGCTCGATGCAGCTGTATTAACGACACCCAGGCAGTGGCTATGCACGGCGGT
>DASVVD010000870.1:0-3889 GCA_036386715.1 Pseudoduganella sp. | reverse complement strand
ATGCGCAAGCAGATGTACGAGCACGATTACGACGGCAAGATCGAGGAAGGCAACGACGGCTGGAACGATTTCGTGCGGCTGACGTTCGTGCCCGACAAGAACCGGCTGGCCGCGCATGCCGGCCGCGATGCCTGCACGCTGACGTTCACGGCCATGGAAAACAGTTGCCTGCTTGAATGGGAAAGCGCGTTCGACCGCCACGCCCGCGACGGCTCGGGCAAGGAAGGCGGCACGATTTCCTGCACCCAGCTCACCGCCGAGCGGCTGGAGGGCATGCTGTCCACCTTCTTCGACAAGGCGTTCGAGGCGCGGCGGGTGCGGCGCCTGCCTTGATCACCTGCCGTGATCAGCCCACCTGCCCGGCCAGCCGCTCCAGCAGCACGGGCACCTGCTTGAACGCCGGCGTGTTCGAGCCGCGCGCCACCAGGGCCGGCGACAGCAGTGGCGTCAGTTCGGGGAAATAGCCGAACACGTCGTCACCCGCCAGCGCGGCCGCCACCAGCCGGATGCCGTCCACGTGGCGCTCGATGCCGTCCGGCGAGGCGGCGCGCACGCGCACCACGTCGCCATCGGCGAAGCCCAGCCTGGCCAGCGTGGCACTGCCGACAAACAGCAGGTGGCGCGTGCCGTGCACGCCGCGGTAACGGTCCACCTCGCCTTTGGGATCGCGGTACACGGTGGTGTTGTACTGCCGGTGCGCGCGGATCGTGGCCAGGCACAGCACCCGGTCGCCATGCTGCGCCCGGGCACGGTCCATGATCGTGTCCGCCGGCAGCGGGTGCGCGATGAAACGTGCCTTGCGTGCCGCCGTGGCCCACTCGCGGCGGGCGGCGCTGTTCGGCAGATGAAAGCCCTTTTCGGCGCGGATCCGCTCGTTATAGCCGGCAAAACCTTCCACCGCGCCTTCGGCCACGCGCTCGATCAGCGCGCGGGTGGCATCGTAGTCGGTGCCGATCGTGTGCCAGTCGATGGCCGTGCCGGGCAGCGTGTGCTGCGCCAGCCGGCTGACGATGAACGGCTCGGAGCGCAGCAGCGCGCTGGCCGGGCGGTTGCGCCCCATCGACGCATGCACCATCGACGCGGTGTCCTCCACGCTGACGAACTGCGGTCCGGAAGGCTGCACATCGAGTTCGGTGCGGCCGATGCACGGCAGCAGCAGCCCGGTCGTGCCGGGATACAGGTGGGTGCGATTGAGCTTGGTGGCCACGTGCACCGTCAGCCGGGTGCGCGACAGCGCTTCCAGCACGCGTGGCGTATCCGGCGCCGCCACGGCGAAATTGCCGCCCAGTGCCACGAACGCCTCCACCGTGCCGTCCAGCAGGCCGTGGATGGTGCCGATCGCATCGAGCCCCGGCTGCGTGGGCGGGGCAAAGCCGAACACGCGCTGCAGGCCCGCCAGCCACGCCGGCTTGGGCCGGCTGGTGATGCCCACCGTACGGTCGCCCTGCACGTTCGAGTGCCCGCGCACCGGCATCAGCCCGGCACCGGGCTTGCCCACGTTGCCCCGCAAAAGCATCAGGTTGACGAGCGCCTGGATCGTTTCAATCGCGAACTCGTTCTGCGTCAGGCCCATGCACCAGGCGGCGATCGTGGCCGGCGAGGCGATATAGAAACCGGCGGCTTCCTCCATCTGCGCGCGCGTCAGGCCGCTGGCCGCTTCGAGCGCCGGCCATGGCTGGCCCGCCGCCAGTTCCCGGAACGCGTCGAAGCCGTCGGTGTGCGTGTCGATGAACGCCCGGTCGACGGCGCCCTGCTCCAGCACGGCCTTGGCGATGCCGGTGAGCGCGGCCAGGTCGCCGCCGACCCGCACCTGGTAATACGCATCCGCCAGTTGCGTGCCGCCGCCCAGCAGCTCGCCGGGCGACTGCGGATCGGCGAACGCTTCCAGGGCGCGCTCGCGCAAGGGGTTGAAGATGATGATGCGGCAGCCGCGCCGTTTCGCTTCGCGCAGGTCGCCCAGCATGCGCGGGTGGTTCGAGCCGGGATTGTGGCCGAAGCTCATGATCAGCTGAGCATGGGCGAAATCGCCCCGCGTGACGGTGGACTTGCCGACGCCGATCGATTCGGCCAGCGCCTGGCCGGACGACTCATGGCACAGGTTCGACGAATCGGGCAGGTTGTTGGTGCCGAACGCCCGCGCGAACAGCCCGTACGCGAACGCGGCCTCGTTGCTGGTGCGGCCGGACGTGTAGAACACCGCGCGGTCCGGGTGCTGCAGCCCGCGCAGTGTCTCGCCGGCCAGCGCGAACGCGGCCTCCCAGCCGATCTCGCGATACGTGTCGCTGGCCGCGTGGTACAGCATCGGCGCGGTCAGCCGGCCTGCCGCCTCGAGTTCCCAGTGCTCGCGTGCGCGCAGCGCGGTGACCGTGTTCGCGGCAAAGAATGCCGGCGTGGCGCGCGCCTTGCCGCCCTCGTGCGCGATGGCCCATGCGCCCTGCTCGCAAAAATCGACCGATTTGCTGTCCGGCGAGTCGGGATAGGCGCAGCCGGGGCAGTCGACGCCCTGCGGCTGGTTCAGCCGGGGCAGCGTGGCCAGCGCCGGGTAGGCGCCATTGCCGAGCAAGGCCTTGGCGGTGCCGTGCAGCGAGCCGAGGCCGCCGGCCGGCTTGTCATAGGGGCGGATGGGGATGGTCTTGGTCATGCCCCATTGTAGCGTTAGTTCATCTTTAAACTGCGCAGCAGTAGACTGCACAGCAGTAGACTGCACAGCAGTAGACTGCACAGCAATGAATTTCACAGCAATAACGCAGCGGCGCCGGTGAGATGCCGGGCAACGCTCCTCAGATCAGCTCACGGGCGCGCAGTTCATCCTTGATATAGGCATAGAACACCGGCGCGGCGATCACGCCGGGCACGCCGAACACCGCTTCGGCGAACAGCATCGCCGCCAGCAGTTCCCAGGCCCGCGCATTGATGTGCGAACCGATGATGCGGGCGTTCAGGAAATATTCCAGCTTGTGCACGACGATCATGAACACCAGCCCGGCAATGGCCACGTGCAGCGAATGCGACATGCTCACGATCACCAGCACCGTGTTCGAGATCAGGTTGCCGATCACCGGCAGCAGCCCGGCCAGGAACGTGATGGCCACTACCGTCTTCGACAGCGGCAGGTTGACGCCGGCCAGCGGCAGCACGACAAAGACAAAGATCGCCGTGATGGCGGTGTTGATCCCGGAGATCCACACCTGCGCGAACACGATGTTGCGGAAGGCATGGGCCAGGAAGCGGGCCCGCTGGATCAGCGCTTCGGCGAACGGGCGGTGCGGCGCGCCATCCTTGCTGGCGTCGTGCAGCGATGCCATCAGGCCGATCACCATGCCGAGCAGGATCCGCGTCAGCGTCTTGCCCACCTCGGCGCCGGCGGCCTGCGCCGCGCCGGCATGCTCGCGCAGCCAGGCCGTGACCGCCTCGCGCAGCGAATGGGCGTCGACCGGCAGGTGCTCGCTGATCCAGGGCGGCACCTGGTCGCGCGAGGCATCGATGATGTCCGCGAGCCGCACGAACAGGTGCGTCACGCTGTAGGCGTCGAGGCGCAGCAGCACGATCAGGCCCCAGGTTGCCAGCCCGATCAGGCCGACCAGCAAGGCGCCGATGACGGCCGCGGCCACGATCCGCGCCCTGGCGTCGCTGATGCGCCGCCCCAGTGCCGGCGCGATCGCGTGGATCAGGGAAAACATCAGCAGGCCGGCAAAGAGCGCGCCGAGCAGGCCGTTCTTCAGGACCAGCAGCAGGAACGTGGCGATCAGCAAGTAGGAGGCGATGACGCTGTAGCGGGATTGTGGGTTCGTCGGCATGATGGCGTGGGCGGTTGAGCCGGCATTATGCCTCAGCGGGGCGGCAATTCCCGCAACATTCCAGCCTTGTCCAGTGCATAGCGCGCCAGGTC
>DASVVD010000869.1:0-4755 GCA_036386715.1 Pseudoduganella sp. | reverse complement strand
CAAGGCTTCGCTGTTCATGGCCGTGGGCATCGTCGACCACGAAACCGGCACGCGCGACATGCGCCTGCTGCGCGGCCTGCGGCGGGCCATGCCGCATACCGCCGCGCTGGCGGTGGTGGCCAGCGCCGCCATGGCCGGCGTGCCGCTGATGAACGGCTTCCTGTCGAAGGAGATGTTCTTCTCCGCCACCATGATCGTGGGCGGCACCGACAACTGGTGGATGTCGGTCGCCGCCGTGATGATGGGGCTGTTCAGCGTGGTGTACTCGCTGCGCTTCATCAGCGTATTCTTCGGCCCCCTGGCGCGCGACCTGCCGGACCAGCCGCACGAGCCGCCGCGCTGGATGCGTGCCCCGATCGAACTGCTGGTGCTGCTCTGCATCGCGGTGGGCGTGATGCCGGAGCGCGTGGTGGGCGATATCCTCGGCGTGGCGGCGCGCTCGGTGCTCGGCCCCACCGTGCCCGACTACGATCTCGCCATCTGGCACGGGGTCAACCTGCCTTTGACGATGAGCTTCGTGGCCCTGGGCGGCGGCGTGGCAGCCTACCTGCTGCTGCGCAGGCGCTTCGGGCTGGCCGAACGCGACCGCGTGCCGGTGCTGCACCATGTCAAGGGCGCGCAGCTGTATGAAAGCACCATGCTGGCGCTCACGCAGGGTGCCGCGTGGCTGGTGCGGCTGGCGGGTACGCGCCGCCTGCAGCCGCAGCTGCTGGTGCTGATGGCGGCGTTCGTGACGGTGCCGCTGCTGCTGGCCCGTCCGTTCGAAAGCTGGCCGGGACTGCCGGCGCCGCGGTATGCCGACCCGCTGCTGGCGCTGCTCTGGCTGATCGGTGCCGGCTGCGCGCTGGCCGCGGCCTGGCAGGCCAAGTACCACCGGCTGGCCGCGCTGGCGCTGGTGGGCGGCACCGGCCTGGCCACCAGCATCACGTTCCTGTGGCTGTCCGCACCCGACCTGGCGCTGACCCAGCTGATGGTCGAAACCGTGACCACGGTGCTGGTCCTGCTCGGCCTGCGCTGGCTGCCGCCGCGCCGCCAGCCGGCGCACCTGGCCGGCAAGGCGCCCCTCAACACCAACCTGCGGCGGGCACGCGACGGCATCGTGGCGGTGGCCGGCGGGCTGGCATTGGCCGCGGCAAGCTACGCGGTACTGACAGCGCCGGCGGTGCCCGGCATCCGCGATTTCTTCGTGCTGCGCGCGCTGTCCGAGGGGGGCGGTGCCAACGTCGTCAACGTGCTGCTGGTCGACTTCCGCGGTTTCGACACGATGGGCGAGATCACCGTGCTGTCGGCGGTGGCGCTCACCGTGTATGCGCTGCTGCGCCGTTTCCGCCCCGCGCCGGAAAGCATCGCCATCCCCATGCAGCAGGCCAGCGACGTCGACCCGGCGATCGGCCAGAAGCCGGCGCAGCAGGCCCGCGAGGGCTACCTGATGATCCAGGCGGTATACCTGCGTTTCCTGCTGCCGGTGATGGGCGTGATCGCCGTGTATTTCTTCATGCGCGGCCACAGCCTGCCGGGCGGTGGTTTCGTCGCCGGCCTGATTTTCGCCGCCACGCTGATCGTGCAATACATGGTGGCCGGCACCGACTGGGTGGAATCGCGCCTGCGCCTGCGGCCGCACCGCTGGATCGGCCTGGGCCTGGTGTGCGCCTGCGGCACCGGCCTGGGCGCCTGGCTGTTCGGCTATCCGTTCCTCACCAGCCACACCGCACAGGTGACATTGCCGCTGCTCGGCGCGCTGCACGTGCCGTCGGCCTTCGTGTTCGACTTGGGCGTGTTCCTGGTCGTCGTCGGCACCACGATGCTGATCCTGGTGGCGCTGGCGCACCAGTCACTGCGCAGCCGCCGCGTGCCGCCGGGCGCCAGCCGCGTGGTCGATCCTGCCGCCATCACGGCCACCATCCCGCCACCCAAGGAGATCCAGTAATGGAAATCGTACTCGCCCTCGGCATCGGCATCGTGTTCGGCTCGGGGATCTGGCTGATCCTGCGGCCGCGCACCTTCCAGGTGCTGATCGGGCTGATGCTGATGTCGTATGCCGTCAACCTGTTCATCTTCGCCATGGGGCGGCTGGCCGTCGACCGGCCGCCGCTGACGCCGGCCGGTGCCATGCCCGATCCCGCAGCGCTGGCCGACCCGGTGCCGCAGGCCCTGGTGCTGACGGCGATCGTGATCGGTTTCGCCACCACGGCGCTGTACCTGGTGGTCATGATCGGCGCGCGCGGCCTGGCCGGCACCGACCATGTCGACGGCGAGGAGCCGGGCGAATGAACGTGGCGTGGACCCAGCACCTGGTCGTCGTGCCGATCGTGCTGCCGCTGCTGTGCGGCGCTGCGCTGGCGCCGCTCACGCAGGGCCGCCACCGCCTGAAGTTCGGCCTGGCCTACTGTTCCGTGCTGGCGCTGCTGGCCAACGCGCTGGCGCTGGTGGCGCTGGCCGACGGCAGCTGGCCGGACGGCATCGGCGTCTACCTCGCCGCCAACTGGGCCGCGCCGTTCGGCATTGCGCTGGTGGCCGACCGGCTGGCCGCCGGCATGCTGGTACTGACGGCAGTGCTGGCGCTGGCCGCGCTGCACTATGCGCAGCCGCGCTGGAGCCGCATCGGCGTGCATTTCCATACCCTGTTCCAGTTCCTGCTGATGGGCATCAACGGTGCGTTCCTGACGCACGACCTGTTCAACCTGTTCGTGTTCTTCGAGGTGATGCTGGCCGCGTCGTACGGACTGGTACTGCACGGCTACAACGTCGAACGCCTGCGCGCCAGCCTGCAGTACATCGCCGTGAACCTGGTGGCCGCGCTGTTCTTCCTGGTCGGCACCGCGCTGATCTACGCCACCACGGGCACGCTGAACATGGCCGACATGGCGGGCCGTATCGGCGCCCTGGCGGCGGACGACGTGGGGCTGCTGAAAACCGGGGTGGCGGTGCTGGCGCTGGCCTTCCTCGTCAAGGCGGCCATGTGGCCGCTGGGCTTCTGGCTGCCCACCACCTACGCGGCCGCCTCGCCGCCGGTGGCGGTGATGCTGGTGCTGATGACCAAGGTGGGCGCCTACGTGATCCTGCGCCTCTGGCTGCTGGTGTTCTCCGCCGGCGCCGGCGAGGCGGCCCACTACGGTTATGACGCGCTGCTGTGGGGCGGCATGGCCACGATCGTGTTCGGCGCGGCCGGCATGCTGGCCACCGACACGGCGGGGCGCCTGGCCGGCTATGCGGCGATCGTGTCGTCCGGCACGCTGCTGGCCGTGATCGGCTACGGCCAGGCCTCCCTGGTGGCGGCCGGACTGTATTACTTCATCGCCTCCACCATCGCCATCGCCGCGTTCGTGCTGCTGATCGAACTGGTCGACCGCATCCGCACGCCGGGCGCGGCGATCCTGGCGCTGACGGCCGAGGCCTATGCGGTCGAGGACATGCCGGCCGAGCCGACAGGGCAGGGCGTGCCGGCCGCGATGGCCTTCCTGTCGCTGGCCTTCGCGGCCTGCGCGCTGACCATCGCCGGCCTGCCGCCGCTATCGGGCTTCGTGGCCAAGTTCGGCATGTTCCATGCGCTGCTCAATCCGGGGCCGGGGCTGCCGGCGATCGGCGCCACCGGCTGGACGCTGATGGCACTGGTGTTCACGTCCGGCCTGCTGGCCATCGTGTCGCTGATGCGCTTCGGCGTGCGCACGTTCTGGGCCACCGAGATGGCGGTGCCGCCGGCCCTGCACGCGGCGGAAGCGGCGCCGGTGGCAGCCTTGCTGCTGGTCTCGGTGCTGCTCACGGTGCAGGCCCAGCCGGTGTTCGAATACCTGGCGCGCGCCAGCGCCGACATCCACCGCCCCGGCCTGTATCTCGACCGGGTGCTGGGCATGCCGCCGGTGCCGGGCCCGCTGCCGGGCCTGGCACCGGGCTTGCTGCACCCTGCGGAGGCGCCATGACCCGCTGGCTGCCCCATCCGGTGGTCTCTCTGGCGTTGTGCGCCCTGTGGCTGCTGCTCAACCAGGCGCTCGACCCGGCCAACCTGCTGTTCGGCGCGGCGCTCGGCATCGCCGTGCCCCTGCTGACGCGCCGGCTGCAGCCGCTGGGCTACCCGCGCTTGCGGCGCCCGCTCACGCTGGCGCGCCTGCTGGGCATGGCATCGGTGGAAATCGTCCGCTCGTGCTTCAGCGTGTGCCGCATCATCCTGTTCAGGGATTACGGCACCGTGAACTCGCAGTTCATCCGCGTGCCGCTGACGATGCGCGATCCCTACGGGCTGGCGATGCTGTCGTGCCTGATCAACATGACTCCCGGCACGGTGTGGATCGAGATCCTGCCGGAACGGCACGAACTGGCGCTGCACGTGTTCGACCTGCACGACGCGGCCTGGTGGGTCGAGACGATCAGGACCCGCTACGAACAGCCGCTGATGGACATCTTTGAAACGGAGAACCGCGATGCAAATCCTGCTTGAACTGGCGATCGGCTATGCGCTGGTCTGCGTGCTGGCGGCGATGGTCTTCTGCGCCGGGCGGCTGCTGCTCGGCCCCGCGGCGCACGACCGGGTGCTGGCGCTCGACACATTATGGATGTGCGGCATGCTGCTGGCGATCGTGCTGGGCATCCGCTTCGGTACCCAGGTGTATTTCGAGGTGGCGATCCTGGTCGCGCTGGTGGGATTCGTCTCCACCATCGCCATGGCGAAGTTCCTGATGCGCGGGGAGATCATCGAATGAGCGGCATCGAGCACCTGCCCGGCTGGGCGGCGCTGCCGGTGGCGCTGCTGCTGGTGCTGGG
>DASVVD010000868.1:0-4246 GCA_036386715.1 Pseudoduganella sp. | reverse complement strand
CGATGATGCGTGGCGCCGGCCCGGCCGCGCCGCAGTCGCAACCGCAGCCGCCGTTGCAGCAGCCCGGCCCGCAACCGCGCGCGCCAGCGCCGCCAGCGGGGGGCGCCGGCGGTAACACCCCGGTAAGGCCCGTGGGAAAGCCTGCAGTGCGCGAGGCACGGCCGCCGGAAGTGGCGCCGTTGTTCGAGGCCCCGGGTGTGCTGACGGCGCGCGGCAGCTATGTGCTGGAACCATCGCTGCAGTTCGGTTACTCGTCGAGCAACCGCGTGGCGCTGGTGGGCTACACGATCATTCCGGCGCTGCTGATCGGCCTGATCGATGTGCGCGAAGTGAAACGCAATACATTGACCGGCGCGCTGACCGGCAGGTTCGGGCTGACCAGCCGCACCGAGGTGGAGGTGCGGGTACCGTATGTGGTCCGTTCCGATGCCACCGTGAGCCGCGAGCTGTTTACCGGCACCGCCGTCGAACGTGTGTTCGACACGAGCGGCCGGGCCATTGGCGACGTGGAAATGTCACTGCGCCAGCAGCTCAATGACGGCGGCGTCGACAAGCCGTACTACGTGGCCGGCGTGCGGATCAAGACGCGCACCGGCCGTGATCCGTTCGAGGTGGTGACCGACTGCACGCGGCGCTGCATCGGAGAAAACGCTACCGGCACCGGCCTGCCGCTGGACCTGCCGACCGGTTCCGGTTTCCATGGCGTGCAGCCGAGCCTCACATGGCTGTTTCCCAGCGATCCGGCCATCTTCTTCGGCAGTATCAGCTACCTGCACACCATCAAGCGCAGCGATGTATTGCGCCGTGTACTGAACGGGGAAACCGAGCCGCTGGGCGAAGTCAAGCCGGGCGCGGTCATCGGCTTCAACTTCGGCATCGGGCTGGCGCTGAATGAAAAGGCATCGCTCAGCCTGGGCTACGACCACAGCTCGATGGGGCGCACGAAACAGAACGGCGTCACCGTGCCCGGCTCCGTGCGCACCCAGCTCGGCACATTGCTGATGGGCTTTTCGTACCGACTGTCCGAGCAGCGCACCGTCAACGTGACGGTGGGCGCGGGATTGACGCGCGATACGCCGGACGTCTCGCTGTCGGTGCGCGTGCCGTTCAGTTTCTAGGCATATCTGGATATTCGTGGAACGCTGCTGAATCAGCAACGGCGGCCGGCAGGGCGGCCGCGTTTGCGGTAATCTGATGGTCCGACAATATTTTACAAAAACCAACATGACGCCACGCATCGCCGCCGCCCTGACTGTTCCACGCATCGCTCCACGCGTCTCTCTTTCCGCCCGCACCCTGGTGGCCGCCGCGCTGTTTGCCGCCACCGGCACCGCCTTTGCCGCCGCGCCAATGGCCAAGGCGCAGGCGCCCGGGTTCTACCGCACGATGGTGGGCGATTTCGAAGTCACCGTGCTGTCGGACGGTACCGTCGACCTGCCGATGGACAAGCTGCTGCATGACAAGCCGGCAAAGGTGCAGGGCGCGCTGGCGAAGAATTTCCTGAAGGCGCCGGTGGAAACATCGGTCAACACCTTCCTGATCAACACGGGCGGCAAGCTGGTGCTGGTCGATACCGGCGCCGGCACCCTGTTCGGTCCCACGCTGGGCAAATTGCTGACGAGCCTGAAGTCTGCCGGCTACCAGCCAGAGCAGGTGGATGAAATCTATATCACGCACCTGCACCCGGACCACGTGGGTGGCCTGGGCAACGCGGACAAGGCGGCGTTCCCGAACGCCGTCGTGCGCGCCGACAAGCACGATGCCGATTTCTGGCTGAGCAAGGCGCAGCAGGACGCGGCGCCGCAAGACAAGAAGAGTTATTTCCAGAACGCCCAGGCATCATTGGCCGCCTATGCGGGCGCCAACCGGTTCCAGGCGTTCGACGGCAATACCGAACTGGTGCCGGGCATTCGCGCCACGTCCAGTTATGGGCACACGCCAGGGCACACCAGCTATGTCGTGGAAAGCCGCGGCCAGAAGCTGGTGCTGATCGGCGACCTGATTCATGCCCAGTTCATCCAGTTCGATGACCCATCGGTGACGATCGAATTCGACAGCGACACGAAGGCCGCGCTGGCTTCCAGGAAGGCCGCGTTCGCGGACGCGGCGAAAAGCGGCTACCTGATTGGTGCGGCCCACCTGCCATTCCCGGCACTCGGGCATCTGCGCATCAGCGGCAAGGGCTATCAGTTCGTGCCGGTGAACTACAGCGTGCCGCGCTGAGGCCGGCACAGGCTGAAGGAAACGCTACACCAGGCTGACCAGGTCGCCATACCGGCTGGCCAGCCTGCATTGAATTAGGCAGGCACGCCGGCCTGGTGCCGGCAGCAAGCCGACGCCATGCTGCCGGCGCCGGCGCCGGCCGGGCCGGCACCGCTTACGCCAGCGCCGGGTAGTCCGTGTACCCCTCGGCCGACAGGCCATAGATCACCTCCGCCCGCAGCGGATTGAGCGGGGCGCCGGTGCGCAGGCGTTCCGGCAGGTCGGGGTTGGAGATGAAATCCTTGCCCCAGGCGATCGCGTCGGCGGTGCCGTTGTTCAGCGCTTCCTGCGCGCTCTCGATGCTGAACTGTTCGTTGGCGATATAGACGCCGCCGAAGGCCTTTTTCAGCAGCGGGCCCAGGCTGTCCTCGCCAACGGCTTCGCGTGCAAAGATGAACGCGATCTTGCGCTTGCCCAGTTCGCGCGCCACATAGCCGAACGTACCGGCCGGATCCGAATCGCCCATGTCGTGCGAATCGCGGCGCGGCGCCAGGTGCATGCCGACACGGTCCGCGCCCCACACATCGATCGCGGCATCGGTCACTTCGAGCAGCAGGCGGGCGCGGTTCTCGATCGGGCCGCCATAGGCGTCGGTGCGCTGGTTCGTGCTGTCCTGCAGGAACTGGTCGAGCAGGTAGCCATTGGCGCCGTGGATTTCCACGCCGTCGAAGCCGGCCTTTTTCGCATTTTCGGCACCCTTGCGGTAGGCCGCGATCACACCGGCAATCTCATCCGTTTCCAGTGCGCGCGGCACCACGTACGGGCGCATCGGGCGCAGCAGGCTGACATGGCCCTTCGGCGCGATCGCGCTCGGCGCCACCGGTGCCTCGCCACCGAGCAGGCTCGGATCCGAGATGCGTCCGACGTGCCACAGTTGCATGAAGATCTTGCCGCCTTTCGCATGCACCGCCGCGGTGACGAGCTTCCAGCCTTCCACCTGCTCGTCGGACCAGATGCCGGGCGTGTGTTCATAGCCGACGCCCTGCGGCGTGACCGACGTCGCTTCCGACAGGATCAGCCCGGCACTGGCGCGCTGCGCATAGTACTCGGCCATCAAGGTGTTCGGCACGCGGCCTTCGTTGGTGGCGCGGGCACGGGTGAGGGGGGCCATGACGACGCGGTTTTTCAGCGTCAGGGCGCCGATGGTGATGGGGTCGAACAGGGTAGTCATTGTATTTTCCTTTGGCAGGGCGGCGCCTTACAGGCCGCCATTGATGTGATCGAGGAAAGCCCCGATGACCTCGTCGTTACGCTTGAACATGTTCCACTGTCCAAGCCGCGTCACCGTCACGAGTCCCGCTTTCTGCAGGATCGCCAGGTGGCCCGACACCGTCGATTGCGACAGGCCGCAGCGCTCGTCGATCTTGCCGGCACACACGCCCAGGCTGAGCGGGTGCAGCTGATCGGCAAAATGCGTTGCCGGTTCCTTCAGCCAGGCGAGGATTTCGCGGCGAACCGGGTTGGCCAGTGCCTTGTGGATGGCGTCGATGTCGATTTCGGTCATGGGTTGCCTTGATTCTTCGATGCGCGTTGACGTGCAGCATTGGTGAGCATATCGCTTCAATCCGATACGCATATCGGGATTCTACGATATAAATGCAAGCCCTGCATGGCGCGGAAAAAAGATGACGTTTTGCAAACGGAATAGTGCGATGCTATACTCCAGCCTGCCTGAGGGGACGACCCCTTTCCGCCAGCGATGCGGCAGGTTTTCATTGTCGGTAGGGACGACCTTGCCAAGCTTTGGAGAACATCCATGTCCTGGATCGTCCTGTTCGTGGCCGGCCTGCTCGAGGTCGGCTGGGCCGTCGGCCTGAAATATACCCAAGGGTTTACCCGCCTGGTTCCCAGCGTGCTGACGCTGACCGCCATGGCCGGCAGCGTCGGCCTGCTCGGCCTGGCACTGCGCGACCTGCCGTTGGGCACCGCGTATGCCGTGTGGACCGGCATCGGCACCGTCGGTACCGCCATTTACGGCATTGCC
>DASVVD010000867.1:0-8193 GCA_036386715.1 Pseudoduganella sp. | reverse complement strand
CAGCGTCTCGCCGGACGCCTTGACGAACGACGGATACGAGTTGTCGAAGGTGAATTGCACCTCCGACGGCAGGCGGTGGCGGTTGGTGCGGCCCGGGTAGCCCATCACCATCACGAAATCGCCTTCCTTGACGCCTTCCTTGGCCAGCTTCAGCACGTGCTTCGGCACGTAGGGCACGTTGTCCTTGCTGTAGTCGGCGGCCTTGCCGTCCTTGCTCACATAGGCGCGGTAGAAGCCGTAGTCACCGGTATGGCGCGGCCACATCCAGTTGTCGGTATCGCCGCCGAACTTGCCCACGCCGGCCGGCGGCGCGTGCACCAGGCGCACGTCGCGGATTTCCAGCTGCTTGATCTGGTAGAACTCCAGGCCGCCGTAGAACGACGACACGGTGCAGCGGTGCCCCGGATCCTGCTCGCAGGCCGCCACCAGCGTTTTCTGGTTCTGCTCGATCGCGTCGCTGCGGGCCTTGCCGGACAGCTTGGCCACTTCCGGCGTGATGATCCTGTCGGTCACGTTCAGCACTTCTTTTGTCACGAATACGCGCGTGCCGGGCGCGGCCGGCAGTTCCTCGGCCAGCGAGTGGGCCACGAAACCGTTGGCCAGCAGGTCGCGTTCCGGCGTGGAGTTCTGCGCCACACTGTTGTACACGCAATGGTGATTGGTCACCACCAGGCCTTGCGGCGACACGAACGACGCCGAGCACCCGCCCAGGCTGACGATGGCGCCGGCAGGGAATTCGGTCAGCCGTGTCAGGCTGGCCGGATCGAGCTTCAGGCCGGCGGCCTTCAGCTGCTTGGCGATCTGCGGCAATTGCTGCGGCATCCACATGCCCTCATCCGCCCAGGCGGAGGTGGCGCTCATGATGGCGAGCGCGAGAAGTGTTTTTTTCATGCGTGTTTTCGTATGGGTTGATACGTCCTGGAATGCTGCCGGTGTGCAGCAGCCGTGCAAGTATCCGTAACGTACCCTCATCCGTCAATCAGGAAATTGCATGCGAAAACCACAGGAAATTTGGTAGACAGGCAATAAAAAAGCCGGCCCGCAGGCCGGCTTCATGCTGCGCAGGGCAGGTTATCGTGCTCGGCCGCGGAAGACCAGGTTCACGATGGCCAGCAGGATCACGGCGCCCAGGAACGACACCAGCAACGAGAGTGGACTGAAATCGTCGGCGTTGATGGTACCCGTGCCGAACAGGGGCGAAAGCAGCCAGCCGCCAAGCAGTGCGCCGACGATGCCGACTACGATGTTCAGGAACAGCCCTTGCTGGGCGTCCGTTTTCATTACAAGGCTGGCGAGCCAGCCGATGATGCCGCCGATAACGATCCAGATGATGAAGTTCATGCTCGTTCCCCTATAGGTATCGTTGAGAAAAAGAGACCGGGCCGTTTCAGCCCTGCCGTGAGGAAAAGTGTAGGGGGGCACACGATCGTGGTCCGTGCGCCAGCGAACGCTCCGCATCCGATTGGCCGCATGCCCGGTCTTGGTGCGGAAACGTACAGAAGACGCACCGTCGTGGGTTTATCTTGGATGGGTCAACTGACCTAAACGAAAGGATTACAGCCATGAGCCAAACCAATCAAAATTCTCGCCTGGTCACCGGCCTGTTCAATGACCGAGACAGCGCCGAGCGCGCCTATCAGCATGCGACCTCGCGCGGCTATGGCAAGGACGACATCAACGTACTGATGTCCGATGACACCCGAAAACGTTATTTCTCCGGCGACCAGGTTGAAACGGAACTGGGCAGCAAGGCTGCAGAAGGTGCCGGTATCGGTGCCGGCGTAGGCGGCGCGATCGGTGCGGCACTGGCGGCAGTGGCCGCCGTGGGTACCACGCTGGTGCTGCCGGGACTCGGCGTCGTGATTGCCGGCCCGCTGGCAGCGGCGCTGGCAGGCGCGGGGGCCGGCGGCATCACGGGCGGCCTGCTGGGCGCGCTGGTCGGTGCCGGCATTCCCGAAGAACGCGTGCAGCACTATGAAGAAGGCCTGAAGAGCGGCGGCATCGTGATGGGCGTCAACGCGCGTTCCGATGAAGATGCGGCCCATATCGAATCGAGCTGGAAGGACAGTGCCGGCCAGCACGTGATCGGTACCGGTCTCGGTGCGGCAGGCGGCGCGGCAGCGGGTCTGGCAGCCGGAACGGTGGGCGGCCCGATCGGCATGGCGGCCGGTGCAGTCGTCGGCGGCATTGCCGGCGGCTTGGCCGGCAAGGGTGCAGCGGAAGTGGTGAATCCAAAGTCGGGCGATGACCTGAGCGACCACCACCTGGCCACGGGCGTGGGTGCCGGTGGCGGTGCAATGGCGGGCATGGCGCTGGGCGCAGCGGCCGGCCCGATCGGCATGGCCGCGGGTGGCGCGATCGGTGCGCTGGCAGGTGGCGCGACGGGCAAGGGTGTCGGCGGCCTGGTCAATCCGGCCGAGGAAAAGTCGTACTGGGAAAACCAGCACCGCAACGAGTCGTATTTCAACCCGGCGTACGAATACAACGACTACGATCCGGCCTACTCGCTGGGCTACAACGGCCGTGCCAACTACCAGGGCGACTGGAACACCAACGAAACCAGCCTGCAGAGCGATTGGGAACGTTCGAAAGGCCAGTCGCGCCTGTCGTGGCCCGAGGCGAAGAGCGCCAGCCGTGCCGCATGGGATCGTGTCGAACGCAAGCTGCCGGGCGACTGGGACAAGGACGGCAAGTAAGCGCTCAGGGTAAGCGCTCAGGGTAAGCGCTCAGGTAAGCGCTTAATTAAGCGCTCAAGCACGCTGTACCGATAAAAAAGGCCGGGACCTGCAAGGGTTCCGGCCTTTTTTCCATGCAAGAGCACGTCAGGTGCTGGCACCGGCCGCGACAGCGCGCCGCTGCACGTTCTTCAGCTTGAGCATCGGCTGTTCCACGAGGTAGCAACTCAGCACGCTGACAGGCAGCACGATCAGGCAGGCGAGGCCCAGCATTGCCCATGGCGACCACGGCGGCAGGTAAGCCAGCAGCAGCGTCTGTACCGGCCAGCCATACAGGTAAACGCCATAGGAAACATCCGGCAGCTTGTTGAAGGTCTCCGTCAGCCACATCGGGCGGAAGGCAAAATAGAACAGCAGGTAGGCGCCGAACGTGGCCAGCCCCAGCTCCGCATAGCGGCGCGAGAACATCAGTGCCAGCAGCAGGATGGCCGAGACCAGGGCGCCGCGGCGCGTGAAGCGGTAGCAATCGCGGAACAGGTAGAAGCAGCCGCCAGCAAAGAACAGTGAACCCAGCCGAATGATCGGGTCATCCAGCAGCAGGCCCAGCGGTGCCCACGGCAGCGGCAGGCCGAACGACGCATACAGGTAGGCCGCAAAACCGGCCACCGTCAGCGCCAGCCAGACATTGCGATGCCGGATGCCGCCTGACACGCCCAGCAGCAGCACTGCCAGGTAGCAGGCGAACTCGCGCATGATCGTCCACATCGAACCGTTTACCTGCGCTTCGGGCAGGCTTTCGAATACGGGCGGCGTGATCGGCCCGTGCAGGATGGCCAGGCACAGCGCAACGGTACTGGTGGACAGCTCGCGGAAGTAGCGCGCGGCATCGGCGCCGAGCGGTGCCACGAGGTAGATGCAGACCAGGCTGGCAACGATGAAGCCGGGATAGATCCGCAGCACCCGCTTGCGCAGGAACTGCACTGGCACGGGCTCGCGATCCCAGCTTTGCACGATCAGATAACCGCTCAGCAGGAAAAAGCCATCCACAGCCAGTTCGCCGAACGACAGCGTGTGGAACAGCTGCGTCAGCAGTTCGCGGTGGCGGTTGCCATCCTGCAGTTCCGGTGCGTGCGACAGCAGTACGAGCAGCGCCAACAGCAGGCGCAGCAGGTTGAAATTGTTCTGGTGCCGGCCTATCCCCATGACTTTCCCCGCGTATTTTGGTTATAAATAGTTTTGTACTTTTTATAACCAAATGTACGACAGGCGCAGCCGCCAGGCAAGCACTCGGCCGTGGGAATCGGGCCTGGAACAACAGTCCGGCAGAAAGTGTGGCGTGCCTGGGCATCTGCGCCGCCGAAACCCCCACACCGGGTCAGACCCCAAATCCTCGCAATGTTTCCCAAAATCGGGATCAAACCCGATTTCAGGCAATGTTTCCAAAAACTGGGGTCTGACCCCGAATCTAGGCAATGTTTCCACGACATGGGACTGGGCCCGAGCAGCGGGCCGCCGACTTTAGGTAATAAAAAACCCCGCACGCGGCGGGGCCTGCCAGGCGTACGGAGGGCTTACTCGGCGGCGATCGCCTCGACCTGGATCGCCAGCTTCACTTCCGGTGCGAAGTTGGGAATGCCGATATTGATGCCGAAGTCGGTACGCTTGAATTCGGCGTTGGCGTTGGCGCCGCATACTTCGCGCTTCAGGCGGGCATCCTGCACGCACTTGAAGCGGTCGACCTTCAGCTCCACCGGTTTCGTCACGCCATTGAGCGTCAGCTCGCCGTCCACGGCCACCAGCTGGTCGCCATTGAACTTGAACGACTTGCCCTTGTAGGTGGCGGTCGGGAATTTCTCGACATTGAAGATGTCCGCCCCTTTCGCGTGCTCGTTCATTTTTTCATGGCCGAAGTCGATCGAGGTCGTATCGATCGTGATGTCCAGGCTGCCGGTCCTGGCGGCACGGTCCATCGTGATCGTGCCCTTCGTATTGTTGAACTTGCCGCGCCACAGCGACAGGCCCTTGTGGTCCGCTTCGAAGCTTGGATACGTGTGGCTCGGATCGATGTTGTAGGTGGCGGCGTTGGCCAGGCCGGCAACGGCGAACAGGGCGGCGATCAGCGTGAATTTCATGCGGTTCCTTCGAGTTGAATGGATTTGCTATGGGTCATTGCGCGATATTACTGGGATACGACGTGGAACTTGATCGTCACTTCATCGGCCACCATGCCGGTATCCTTCCACTCGCCTTCGCCGATGTTGTAGGCAAGGCGCTTGATCGGCACGGCGCCGTCGAACACCTGCTTGCCGCCCTCGGTCTTGACGGTAACGGGGAAAGTCACGTCGGCGGCCTTGCCCTTGATCGTCAGCTTGCCGGTTACGTTCAGCTTGCCGGCGCCGGCAGCCTTGATCGACGACGAGACAAAGGTGGCCTTCGGATATTGCGCCGAGTTGAACCATTCCTTCTTCGCGACTTCCGCATTGTATTCCGGATCGCCCATGTCCAGGCTGGCCGTGTCGACTTCCACGCTGGCTTTCGAGGCATCCGGCTTGGCGGCATCGTAGTCGATGACCACGTGGTGCTTCTTGAACTTCGATTCGACCGGCACGTTCATCTGCTTGAACGTGGCCGAGACGGTTGTCTTGGCCGGATCGGTCTTCAGCACGGCGGCGCCGGCCGTCAGCGACAGGCCGACCAGGGTTGCGAGAAGGATTTTCTTCATGGACATCGACTCCGAAAGGTTAGGGAAGCATGCGTTTCAGGACATCGTCCCGATCGACGAAATGGTGTTTCAGCGCAGCGGCCACGTGCATCACCACGAGTGCGGCCAGCGCCATGTTCAGCCAGTAGTGCACCGGCTTGAGCGTGGCCTTCCATGCGGTATCCGCGTCGAACAGGGCGGGAATCTGCCACAGCCCCAGGTAGACGACCGGCACGCCGGCCGCCGTGGTGTACAGGTAGCCGGACAATGGCACGGCGAACATCAGCCCATACAGCAGCACGTGCGTCACGTCGGCTGCCCGGGTTTGCCACGCCGCCATGCCGGGCGCATGCTGCGGCGGCCGGTTCCGGTGGCGCCATAGCAGCCGCGCCGCGGCCAGGGCCAGCACCGTCACACCCAGCCACTTGTGCCAGGAAAAATATTTCAGCTTGGTCGGCGTGAAGCCGGGGATGTCCACCATCACCAGCCCCAGCGTGAAGGCGGCGACGATCAGCAGTGCGATCAGCCAGTGCAGCGCCATCGCGGTTCTTGTGTAGCGTTCCATCTGGTCGATCCCTGTTTAGTACGTGTTAGGACTAATAATGTGTCACTGTAGCAAAGAAACGAAAACTCTGCTTGCTGGATGCAAAAACGGCAGCCCTTACCCTACAGGATAAGGTGCCGCCGTCATAGGGGACTATGGTGAGAGGCCGTTAAAGGCTCAGATCGCCTTGGCCAGCTGGGCCGCGATACCGGTATAGTTTGCCGGCGTCATCGCCAGCAGCAGGTCTTTCGCTTCCTGGGGAACGGCCAGCTTGCCGATAAATTCCTGCAGAGCTTCCTTCGTGATGCCCTTGCCGCGGGTGAGTTCCTTCAGCTGTTCATACGGGTTCTCGATGCCGTAGCGGCGCATCACCGTCTGCACCGGCTCGGCCAGCACTTCCCAGCTCGCGTCCAGGTCCGCCGCCAGGCGCGCCGGGTTCACTTCCAGCTTGTTCAGGCCGCGCAGGCACGAGTCATAGGCCAGCAGCGTATAGCCCAGGCCCACGCCGATATTGCGCAGCACGGTGGAATCGGTCAGGTCGCGCTGCATGCGCGACACCGGCAGTTTTTCGGACAGGTGCTTCAGCACGGCGTTGGCCAGGCCCAGGTTGCCTTCCGAGTTCTCGAAGTCGATCGGGTTGACCTTGTGCGGCATGGTCGACGAGCCGATCTCGCCGGCCTTCAGTTTCTGCTTGAAATAGCCCAGCGACACATAGGTCCAGATATCGCGGTTCAGGTCCAGCAGGATCGTGTTGACGCGGGCGAACGCATCGAACAGCTCGGCCATGTAGTCGTGCGGTTCGATCTGGATCGTGTACGGATTGAACGTCAGGCCCAGGCGCTGTTCGATCACGCCTTGCGAGAACGCCGGCCAGTCGAACGACGGGTAGGCGGACAGGTGGGCGTTGTAGTTGCCCACGGCGCCGTTCATCTTGCCCAGGATTTGCACGCCGGCGATGCGCTCGACCGCGCGCTGCAGGCGTGCCACCACGTTGGCGAATTCCTTGCCCAGCGTGGTCGGGCTGGCGGTCTGGCCATGCGTGCGCGACAGCATCGGCACCTCGGCATTGACGTGGGCGATCTCGGTCAGCCGGGCCACCAGGCCGTTCAGGGCCGGCAGCATCACGCCATCGCGCGCGGCCTTGAGCATCATGCCGTGCGACGTGTTGTTGATGTCCTCGGAGGTGCAGGCAAAGTGGATGAACTCGGAGGCGGCCACCAGCTCCGGCACGTCTTTCACCTGTTCCTTCAGCCAGTATTCGACCGCCTTCACGTCATGGTTCGTGACGGCTTCGATTTCCTTGATGCGTGCGGCATCGGCTTCCGAGAAGTCGGCGGCCAGCTTGTCGAGCAGCGCGCTGCCCTCCGGCGAGAACGGTTTGATCTCGGCAAAGCCGGCCAGCGACAGTGCCTGCAGCCATGCGATTTCAACCTTCACGCGGTGGTGCATGAAGCCTGCTTCGGACAGGATGGGACGCAGCTTGTCGGTCTTGGCGGCGTAGCGGCCGTCCAGCGGGGACAGGGCCGACAACGTGGAATATGGAGTGGTCATGGTGAAGGGAGAGGCAGGGAAAAGAGCGATTTTACCATTGCCGTGCCTTTTTTTTAGCCACAGGATTTCCCGCCAGGTAGCCATTGAGCCCGTCAGGCGCGATGCTATACTGGACCTCACTTTTCCCCGGTGGCCCCATGAAACTGATCGGTTCGCTCAGCAGTCCCTATGTACGCAAGGTGCGTGTCGTGCTCGCGGAGAAAAAGCTCGATTGCGAGTTCGAGCTCGAGAACGTGTGGAGCGCCGACACCGCCATCCACCTGGTCAATCCGCTCGGCAAGGTGCCCTGCCTCGTCATGGAAGATGGCTACGTGATGTATGACTCGCGGGTGATCGTCGACTACCTCGATACCCTCACGCCCGTGTGCAAGCTGCTGCCGCCGAACGGCCGCGAGCGGGCGAACGTGAAAAACTGGGAAGCCCTGGCCGATGGCGTGCTCGATGCCGGCGTGGCCGTGCGCCTGGAGCGCACGCAGCGGCCGCCCGAATTGCAGAGCGGCGCGTATATCGAACGTCACCTCACGAAAGTGGCGCGCGGCCTGGCGTCGCTGTCCGAACGCCTCGGCGATACGCCATGGTGCACCGGCGGCCACTATTCGCTGGCGGACGTGGCGGTGGGCTGCGCGCTGGGCTGGTTCGACTTGCGCTTTCCCGAGATCGACTGGCGCACGCCGCACCCGAACCTGGCGCGCCTGCATGACAGGCTGCACGAGCGGGCATCG
>DASVVD010000866.1:0-15853 GCA_036386715.1 Pseudoduganella sp. | reverse complement strand
TGCAGGCTGAGCTTCCTGGTGAAGCTGTAGCGCAGCGTCATGTCCGCCAGCCACTTGCCTTCCCAGGTCTGGATGAAGCCGGGCGTGAAGCCCTGGCCCTGCACTTCGCCATAGTAATTGGCGCGCACGTTGCCGTTCCACTTGCCGGTCGTGTAGTCGGCCGATACCACGTGGTGCTTGCGCGGCTGGCCGTGCTCGATCAACGTGACCTGCGACGCGTCGAACAGCTGCTCGCCGCTCAGGATCGACGACGTGGAGTGGCGCCCGGTCACCTCGGTCTTGTTGAAGCCCAGCTGGCCCGACAGCACCAGCGTGGACCCCGGCCAGCGCGAGGTATGCTCGGCCACGATGTCGATGCCCCGAGTCTTCGTGTCCACCGCGTTGGTGAAGAACTGCGCCTGGCCCACTTTCAGCGGCGTGAGCACACTGGCGATCGGGCCGCCGCCCGCTTCCGGCGCGATCGTGCTGGAGAACACGATGCGGTCCTTGATCTTGATCTGGTACACGTCGGCCGTGAGCGAGAAGTTCGGCAGCGGGCGCAGTACCAGGCCCATGCTGGCGTTGCGCGAGGTTTCCTCCTTCAGCGGCGCGATGCCCAGCGCGCGGGTGACGGCGCTGCCCTGACGCGCGGTCAGCGTTTCGGTCAGCACGCCTTCGGCGTTCAGGTTGGTCGACACGGAACTGTAGAACGCCTGCTGCACGCCCGGCGCGCGGAACCCCGACGAATAGCTGCCGCGCACGCCCACCTGTTTCGACGGATCCCAGCGCGCGGTGACCTTGCCGGTGGTGGTGTTGCCGAAGTCGGAATACTTTTCATAGCGCACCGCGCCCGTCAGCAGCAGCGTGTCGACCGGCCGGTATTCCACGTCGCCGTACAGCGCGATATTGTGGCGTGCCTCGTCCACTTCGGTCGATGGCGTATAGCCGGGGAAGCCCTGCGAGCCCGAGGCGGCGATGGTGCCGGCCGGCGTCAAGATCTGGATCGCCGGATTGTTCGTGCGGCCATACTGGTACGACACCGGATCGCCCGCCTCGATCTCGTAACCGTCGCGGCGCCATTCGAAGCCGGTGGCGAAGAACACGCTGTTGTCGCCGAACTTGATCGGCCCTTTCAGGTCGGCATTGAAGGTGGTCTGATTGAATTTCAGCTTGCCCGTATCCGCCTCCAGCGGCGACTCGGCATAGATACCGGCGCCGGTCGGCCGCGGCTCGTACCAGTAGCTCACGTTGATGGTGTTCTTTTCGTTGAACGCCAGCTCGCTGCGGCCATGGTTGACGGAAACATCGGCCTTCCATTCGTCTGGCAGGTCGAGCCGGTAGCCGACCGCCAGCGAGGCATCCTTGACGGTGGTGCGGATGTTCGGCAGGTAGCCTTCCGGGTATACCTCCGGCACGGTGCGGTCGTCGCCTTTGGTGCGGAAGAAGCCGGCCGAATCGCCCTTGCGTTTCGACGCGCCGCCGAATGCATAGAATTCGCCGCCGCGGCCGGCTGGCAGCGCGGCATTGGCCCACAGGTAGGCATCCTTCGCGTCGCTGTCGCCCACGCGCAGCGTGACGCGTGGCGGTTCGCCTTCCAGCGTGGTGTTCAGGCCGGCGCGGTTGGTCGCGTTGCGGCGGCGCGCCTCGATGGAAAGATTGATGAAGCCGCCATCGGCGCCCAGCGCCCAGCCGCGGTTCACGCTGCCGGAGACCATATCGCCGTCGCCTTCGGACGTGGTGCCGAACTGGCCGGAGACCTGTGTCTCGTTCACGTTCGATTTGAGCACGATGTTGATCACGCCGGCGATCGCGTCGGAGCCGTACTGCGCGGCGGCGCCGTCGCGCAGCACTTCGATGTGGTGGATCGCTGACAGCGGAATGGCGTTGATGTCGGTGCCGGCCGAGCCGCGGCCCACCGTCTGCTGCACGTTCACGAGCGCCTGCTGGTGGCGGCGCTTGCCGTTGACCAGCACCAGCAACTGGTCCGGGCCCAGCGAGCGCAGCGTGGCAGGGCGGATGATGTCGGTACCGTCGCTGATGAAGGTGGAAGAGAAGTTGAACGACGGGTCAAGCGTCTGCAGCAGCTTGCCCAGTTCCAGGGGGCCGGCCGTCTGCATGTCCTTCACGTTGATCAGGCCCACCGGTGCGGCGGTATCGAGGGCGGTGCGGGCCGCGGAGCGCGAGCCCAGCACGACCACGGTCTGTTCGGTTTGCGCCCCGGCCTGCTGGCCTGCATCGGCGGTCGTGGTGGTCTGGGCGGCGGCGTGTGCGGCCAGCAGCAGCGCTGCGCTGGCAAGAGCGGTGCGGCGGAAAGTGTTCTGCTTCATGTGTCTTTTGTCGTCTCTTGGTTGGATGGGTTCGAAGCATGCGGTGGGGGTGGCCCGAACTGAGTCTAACCTCGCAAGTAACAAAGTTGTAACGGGCTGTTGCGTGGAATGAACGTGCGGAAAATATTGCTCGATTTGTATCGAATTTTGCCGTACCCTGTTGCCCCTCCACGGCGGGAACAGGACATTTCGCGGCGTGCGCGCGGCATTTTTACGACAGTCCGCGGTGGGGCGGACAGGACGCCGTTGCGGCGCCCATGTCTCTGTCTCTGTATCGGCGGGCGGGCGCTACCCCTGGTCCAGCATCCACTCCTTCAAGCCGTCGACCCATTTCCGGGCGGGCAGGTTGAACGTCTTCCTGATGGTTGCGGCGCGCTCGTACAACACCGAGAAATCCAGTACCGGCGCGTTCTTGAATGCGACCACGACGATGTTCGCGTCGTGCACTTCCGGCAACCACACGACCGCGTCGAAGGCCAGTTCCATGTGCTGGAGGTTCTTGTCATAGTTGTCGAAGTCGCCGAATACATTGGCCGTCATGATGCCGCCTTGCGCCAGGCAGTCGCTGCATGCCTGGTAGAACTCGGGCGAGTCGAGCACCGGGCCGCGGGCTTCCTCGTCGTACAGGTCCACCTGCAGCACGTCTACGGTGCCGTGGTTGGCCGGGTCGTTGACGAAATCGAGGGCATCCATCTGGCGCACGTTCAGCCGGGCGTCGTTCGGCGGCAAGCCGAACATCGCCTCGCAGATCGCGATCACGTTCGGATTGAGTTCGGCAACCGACACCCGCGCACCCGGAAAGCGCGCGTGGCAGAACTTCGTCAGCGCGGCGCTGCCCAGGCCAAGCTGGGCGATGTGGCGGGGATGTTCCATGAACAGCATCCACATCATCATCATCTGCACGTATTCGAGCTCGATGGCTTCCGGCCTGGACAGGCGCATGGCACCCTGCACCCAGGAGGTGCCGAGGTGGAGCGAGCGAACGCCTTCGAATTCGGTGACGGTGGCGGGGGGATGACCGGGCTGG
This sequence comes from Pseudoduganella sp., assembly GCA_036386715.1. Taxonomy (GTDB): domain Bacteria; phylum Pseudomonadota; class Gammaproteobacteria; order Burkholderiales; family Burkholderiaceae_D; genus Rugamonas. Next base: position 12,520 of record DASVVD010000866.1, on the reverse strand, counting down.
TCGAAACGGGTCTTTTGCATCCTGCAAGTTTACCAGCGGACGCAAAAAAAGGCGCCGAAGCGCCTTTTTGGTCATGCGGGCAGGGATTACTTCTGCTTGCGACGACGAGCAGCGAAGGCCAGAACGCCCAGGCCGCCAGCCAGCATGCCGTAGGTCGCTGGTTCTGGGACCGGCGTCGTCACGTTGAAGTCGCCGCCGTAGCTGGCAACCTGGCCGGTAACCGTGCCGGCAACCGTCAGGGTCAGTGGACCGGTAACGTCTTCACCCAGGATGGCAGCGATCGACAGCGGGCCGATATCGCCGGAGGCGATGTTGGCACCGTTCAGCGTGACGCTGCTGAACGACAGGTCGCTCCATGCGGTAGCGGTGTTGATCAGGCTGGCGAACACGGTGCCGTTGTCAGCGCTGTAGTTCGTGAAGGTGAAGGTGTCGGAGAAGTTACCGGTGGTGTGGGTGGCGCCCAGGTGAGCGGACCACACGTTCGGACCACCGATCAGGTCGACCGTGAAGTCGTCAGCAAAAGCGGAGCCGAAAGCAGGCAGCAGTGCGGCTGCCAGTGCGAGAGATTTCAATTTCATGTATTACCTCGTCGAAGAGTTATTAAGTACGGGAGTCGACAAGTTAAGGCAGCTTTAAGGTGTTGTCAATATTTTATTGTAACCGTTACAATTGGGTACAAAATTGGGGTAAAAAAAAAGACGCTTAAGCGTCTTTTTGGCGACAAACAGCAGCTTTTGAATGCTTTTAGGAACTTTTAATGCCATTAGGAATTTTCCGACGGCTCATCCATGCCAGCACGCCCATCCCGCCCAACAGCATTCCGTAGGTTTGTGGTTCCGGAACGGCACTGATGTTGACAGTACCCGAATAGCTGGCCGACGCACCGCCCAGGAACCCTGGCACATCGCCATGCACGGTCAGTACCAGCGGGCCCAGGATCTCCTGGTCGACCAGCCAGCCATATTCGAGCACGCCACCCATTTCCGACGTCAGCGTCATGGCATGGCCGTTGATTTCGGCCCAGTGGAAATTCAGGTTCGACAATGGCTGGAAGCCGATCGTCACCACGCTCGAATCGACACGCCACGTGCCGTTGGTGGGCGACAGGTTGAAGACGTCCTGGAACTCGCCCGTTGCCAGGTGCGTGACACCGAAGCTTGCGGTCAGCGTGCCGTTGCCATTGCCGGCCAGGTTGACGTTGTTGACGAGATTGTCGGCATGCGCCGCGCCAGCGCCGGCCAGCGCGGCTGCCAATGCCGCGGCCGACAGCAAAGTGGATAAAGGTGAAAATAAAGGTGAAGAAAATTTCATGATGGGATCCCCGAAGAAGTGCGGCTCACCGCGAGCCGCGTACAGACACCATAGAACTGTCGGGGTCTCTTGACAGGGCTGGTTTATCGACTTGTGACCAGCTTCAACTTGTCAAAAATGCCGACATGCAGCGCCGTCTCATGCCATCTCATGCCGTGTCCTTGGCGCGCTCCGCCGGCAGCAGCAGGGTAACGGTCAGGCCGCCGCCATCGCGGTTCGCCAAGGTGATGCGCCCGCCGTGCGCTTCGGTGATCTCGCGCGCCAGCGCCAGGCCCAGGCCGGTGCCGGTGCGCTTGGTGGAATAGAAGGGTACCAGCGCGTTCGCCAGCACCGTGCCGCTCATGCCGGGGCCCCGGTCATGCACGTCGATCCGCAACATGTCCTGCACGCGGCGGATCTCCAGCATGACGGCGCCGGGCGGCGAGCCGGATTCGTGCGCATTCTTCAGCAGGTTCAGCAACGCCTGCTCCAGCTGGGCGGCATCGAAGGCCGCCGGGTCCGCCGGCAGCGTGCCTGCCAGCCCGAATGCTGCCTGTCCGGCCAGGCGCGCCACGAAACCGGGCCACAGGTGCGGCTGCACGTGTGGCGCCGGCAGCTTGGCAAAGCGCGCATAACCGAGAATGAAGCCTTCCAGGTGGCGGGTGCGTTCTTCGATCGTGGCCAGGATCTGCGGCAGCCGTTCGGTCTGGCCTCGCCGCACCAGCTCGGCGCCCGAATGGGCAAGCGATGCCAGCGGCGCGAGCGAATTGTTCAGTTCATGGCTGATGACGCGAATCACCTTCTTCCAGGTCTGCACTTCCTGCCGTCGCAGCTCCAGCGTGAGCTGGCGCAGCAGCAGCAGTTCATGGCGCCGGCCGTTCAGGTGGAAGCGGCGGCGCGCCAGGTGGAACACTTCTTCGTCTTCGCCCTCGCCGATCGTAAACAGGCCGTCGCCGCCGCGGGCGACCGCGTCGCGCAGCGGTGCCTTGGAGCGCTCCAGCACGTCCGCCAGCCGGTGACCCTCGAGCTGGCGCCCGGCGTTCAGCATGTGTCGCGCGGCCACGTTGGCATACACGATCGGCCCCGCATCCGCCTTTGCATCCGCAACCAGCAGCATCGCCACCGGCGTGTTCTGCACCATCGTGTCCAGCAGCAGCTCGCGCTGCACGAGGTTGAGCCGCTGTTCGCGCAGCACGTCGCCGAGCGCGTTGTGGGCGGCCACCAGCTCGCGCAGCTCGTCGTCGTATGGCCAGTGCAGGCTGAAGGAAAAATCGCCGTCGCGGTAGCTGGTGACGGTGCCGGCCAGCGCGCGATACAGCGACATCACCGGCTTGAGCTGCGAGCGGATGGTGATGACCGACAGCGGTACCACGCACAGCAGGCAAACGCCCAGCACCAGCAGCGGCTGGCCGGGGAAATAATGGTCGAGCGCCAGGGCGACCAGGATGCCGACGGTCAGTAGCGTGCCGACCAGCGCCGACCAGCGCGTGAGCAGGGAAAGCCTCAATGTCGGGCGCATGCGTCCCCGGCCGAAGGCCGGCCGTGTGGCCTCCGGCGGCACCTCCGGCGCGGCACGGTCGCCGCTTTCTTCTTTCCGGGCGGCCATCAGGGCCGCGCGATGCCGAGCCGCTCCATGCGGCGGTACAGCGCCTGGCGCGACAGGCCCAGTTCCGCCGCCGCCTGCGCCACGATGCCGTTGGCACGCACCAGCGCTGTGCTGATCGATTCGCGATCCGGTTCGGTGTCCGGCCCACGCTCGGCGCCGGCCGCAGCGGGGGCGGCGGGCAGGCCCAGGTCGGCGGCGCCGATCTCATTTCCCGCGGACAGCAGGCGGGCACGCGCCATCACGTTTTTCAGCTCCCGCACATTGCCCGGCCAGGCATGCGCCAGCAAAGCTGCTTCGGCATCCGCCCGCAATACCTTGCCGGCGCCGAGGAAGTGGCGCGCCAGCGGTGCGATGTCGCCCGGGCGGGCGGCCAGCGCCGGCAGCTTCAGTTCGATCACGTTGAGGCGGTAATACAGGTCTTCGCGGAAGGTGCCGGCGCGGATCATCGCCGGCAGGTCGGCATTCGTGGCGCTGACGATGCGCACCTGCACCTGCCGTTCCCGGTTCGAACCGAGGCGCTCGAAGCGGCCGGTTTCCAGCACCCGCAGCAGCTTCATCTGGCCGGCCAGCGGCAGGTTGCCGACCTCGTCGAGGAACAGCGTGCCGCCATCGGCCGCCTCGAACTTGCCTTCGCGCGCCTTCGAGGCGCCGGTGTACGCGCCGGCGTCGGCGCCGAACAGTTCCGCCTCGATCAGTTCGGACGGCAGGGCGCCGCAATTGAGCACCACGAACGGACCGCCCGCCACCTGCGAATTGGCCTGGATGATCTCGGCGATGCGTTCCTTGCCGGTGCCGTTCGGGCCGCTGATCAGCACCGGCACGTCGGCGCGGGCCACCTGGCAGGCCAGGTGGATCACGCGCTCGGTGGCCGGGTCCTGCCACACGATGCCGCGCAGGTCGTGGCGTTCGAGTTCGCGCCGCTGGCGCAGCTCGCCCTGCAGCCGCTGGTTCAGCGCGCGGTTGGCCTGGCCCAGCTCCAGCAGGTTCTTGACGGTGGCGACCAGCCGCCCGTCGTTCCATGGCTTGGCCAGGTAATCGGCGGCGCCGGCCTTGATCAGGTCCACCGCCGCATCGAGGTGTGTCCACGCGGTGAGGAGGATGACCGGCAGGTCGGGATGGCGCTTGCGGATCGCGCGGAACAGCGCCACGCCTTCTTCGCCGGAGGTGGTGTCGGCGCTGAAGTTCATGTCCTGGATCACCAGGTCGACCAGGGCGGCATGCCGTTCCAGCAGCGCGATGCCCTCCCGGGGCGACGCCGCACATAACGTGGCGATGTCGTGCAGCGAGAACAGCACTTCCAGCGCCATCGTGATGGCGGCATTGTCGTCGATGATCAGTACGGTGGGCATGGTGTCAGCATAACATTCCTATACCACCCCGCGGGTGGCCGTGGCCGGCGGGATGCTGGCAGCGCGCCATGCCGGGCCAACCACCGCCGCGATGCCCAGCGCCAGGAAGATGGCGGCGCCCGCCAGCAGGTAAGTGCCCGGCAGCCGCGCCAGTTCCAGGTTTGCCACCAGCAGGCGGTTCAGGCCGAGCGCGCCGAGCAGGCCGGCGGCGACGCCGGCGCTGGTGATCATCACGTTCTCGGTAATGAAGTAGCGCAGGATATCGACCCGCCGTGCGCCCAGCGCGCGGCGCACGCCGATCTGCTTGCGCCGCTGGGTGACCCACAGGCTGGCCATGCCGACGATGCCGCTGGCCGTCACCAGCATCAGCAGCACGCTGACGGTGATCAGCATCCACGCCATGCCGCGGTCTGCGCGGTAGCGGTCCTGGCGGTCTTCCTCGAATGTTTTCGCGCGCACGATGATCCGGTTGCCGGCGGCCTTGCGCAGCGCCGCCTCGGCTTCCTTCATCACACGGTTGCGCTGGCCCGGTTCGGCGCGCAGCGTATACATCGCACGGGGCGAGCTGATACGGCGCAGCGGCTGGATGACCGACATTTCACCCCGTTCGCCCACCTCGGCCTCGGTCGATTGCAGGCGTTCGACGATGCCGACCACGCGCGTCGCCACCGCATCCTTGCCGGTACCGAAGTACATCGTCCTGCCGACGTAGTGCGTGGCATCCGGCCAGACTTTCCTGGCCAGCGCCTGCGTGACAATGATCGTGTCCGTCGCGTACTCATCCTTCGCCATGTCCAGGTTGAACACCTCGGTGGGCAGGAAATCGCGGCCCTCGACCAGCTTCAGGCCCCATGTCCTGGCCAGCGAATCCGGCGACACGTAGAACGAGGCGCCCGTCGTCACCTTCAACTGGGCGGGCGACGCCGACATGCCGGTATTGTTGCCCGAGCGGGACAGCGGCACCTGGTTGGTCTGCGCCACCGATTGTACGCCGGGCACGGCACGCAGCAGTTCGGCCTGCCGTATCTGCTCGGCCAGTATCTCGTTGAAAGTACCCTGCCTTTTGAGGTCGCCGACTTCCAGGTGGAAGATGTCCTCCTCGCGCTGCACGCCGGATGGCCGGTCGGCGACGGCTTGCCGCACGTTGACGATGTGCAGCGCATTGGCCAGGATGGCCAGGCTCAGCGCCACCTGCACGGCCACCAGGACCGGGCCGGTCTTGTTGCGCAGCAGGGACGACAGGATGGGACGGATTTCCATGATGGTCACTTTCCTTGTGATGTCATTGGGATTTCAGTTGCAGGGCCGGCGTGACCTGGCACGCCCGCCACGTCGGCAGCAGGCCGGCCAGCAGGGCCGCCGCGACGGCCACCACGAACGTCACGAACAGCATCATCCAGTCCATTTGCGCGACCAGCGCCAGCTGCTTCGATTGCAGCGATATCAGGCCCAGCGCACCCAGCGCCAGCAACAGGCCGAGCACGCCGCCGGCCAGGCCGATCACCGCCGTCTCGGTCAGGAACTGGTGGAAGATCTCCCTGCGCGAGGCGCCCAGCGCGCGCCGCACGCCCACCTCGGCGGCCCGCACGGAAAATTTCGCCAGCAGCAGGCCGATCGTGTTCACGAGGCACAGCAGCAGGAAACCGAACGCCAGCCAGGCCGACAGCCGGCTGTCGTTGCCGACCACTTTCAGGTGCTCCAGCCATTCGGCCAGGTTGTACAGCTGGTTCGATGCGCTGCGCTGCATGCGGCCCAGCTTGCGCTGTTCGGCCGCGTAGCCATCGATCCAGTCCTGCAGCGCCGGGCGGTCCGCGGCGCCATGCAGCTCGAACCAGAACTGGATCCAGGTGCACTCGGAGCCGATGAAGGCCTGGTAGCCGGGGCCAACCTTGCTGGTGCAGTTCGTGCTGCCGCTGTTGGTCCATTCATGCCGTATGGCGGACGCCATCGGCAGGAAATATTCATCGGCCTGGTTGAACGGGCCCATGCCCACGATGCGGTGGAAGCGCGGTACCGGATTCCAGTGGTCGATCACGCCCGTGACCAGGTAGTCGAAGCCGTCGTAGCGCAGCCGCTGGCCCACCGGGTTGGCGTTCCCGTAAAGTTTCTCGGACAGTGCCCGCGTCAGCACGATCACGTCCGTGCCGGCCCTGTCGTCCGCGTCGCTCCAGGCCTGGCCGTACAGGAAGGGGATCTCGAACATCGCAAAGAAATCGCGCGTCGGTGCGCCGCCCGAGACGGTGAACGGCGCCAGGTCCCTGCGCCCGGGCTGGATCGCGCCGTCCAGGCCCATCATCGCCGTGCGGCGTTCGCCCTGCCTGCCAGCCAGCAGGTTTTGCGCATCGGTGTAGGTAAGCTGGTCGTCGTTCGGCTTGTCGCCCGGCGAATAGCCTTCCAGCGGACCGTTGTTGAATACCACCGAGATCAGGCGCTCGCTCTTGTGCGGCATCGGGTTGCCGGACATGACATGCAGGATCGTCAGCGTCGACACGCTGGCGGCCACGCCGATGGCCAGCGTCAGCACCATCAAGGCGGTGAGCGCCGGATTGCGGCGCAGGTTGCGCAGGCCAAGCCTGAAATAGTAAGCGAACATGACCGCTCCTCAGGCCGCCAGCGTGGGCGACTTGCGCACCAGGTCCGACACCTGGCCGTCGATGATGTGCACGTTGCGCTGCGAGCGCGCGGCCAGTTCCGGATCGTGCGTCACCATCAGGATCGTGGTGCCCTGCGCATTGATCTCTTCGAGCAGTTCCATCACGCCGCGCGCCATCTGGGTATCGAGGTTGCCGGTCGGTTCGTCGGCCAGCAGCAGCTTCGGCGTGCCGGCCAGTGCGCGCGCGATCGCCACGCGCTGCTGCTGGCCGCCGGAGAGTTCGGCCGGATAGTGCTTCATGCGCGACGCCAGGCCCACCTTGGCAAGCGCCTCCTCGATGCGCTCGCGGCGCTCGGCCGCGTTGAACCCGCGGTAGCGCAGCGGCACGTCCACGTTGTCGAACAGCGACAGGTCGGGAATCAGGTTGAATCCCTGGAAGATGAAGCCGAGCTTCTCATTGCGCAGCCTGGAGCGGGCATTGTCGTTCATGCCGCGCACGTTGATGCCATCGAGGATGTATTCGCCGGTGGTGAATTCCTCCAGCAGGCCGGCGATGTTCAGGAAGCTGGTCTTGCCCGACCCGGAAGGGCCGGTGACGGTGACGAACTCGCCCTGTTTCACATGGATCTCGAAGCCGCGCAGCGCATGGGTTTCGATCATGTGGGTGCGATAGACTTTGCTCAGGTTCTGCATGCGCAGCATGGTGGCCTCTTGGTCAGATTGATTCGGTGGTGGTTCAGCGATCAGTTCAGCTATCAATTCAGCGACGAATTCAGCTATTAATTCAGCTATTAATTCAACGATTCAGGGCGACGCGCTTGGCGTTCCCGAACGTTTCGGTACCGGCGACAACGACCTGGTCGCCCAGTTTCAGGCCGGACAGGATTTCCACGGCATTGATGCTGGTGGCGCCCATGCGGATCGGCGTGCGCACGGCCACGCCGTCCTGCACCAGATAAGCATGGCGGCCGCCTTCCGATTCCACGAACGGGCCGCGCGGCAGCAGCAGCACGCCGGGTTTCTCATCGATCAGCAGGCGCGCCTGCACGCGCTGGCTCTGGCGCAGGCCGTCCGGCTGCCGGCCCTCGAAGCGCACGCGCGCCAGCACCTGGTTCTTCACCACTTCCGGCGACAGGGCCGACAGCTTGCCGGCTGTCGTGGCGCCGTTGACGGTGATCTCCGCGCGCATGCCCAGGCCCAGATCGTTCACATAGGTTTCCGGGATCTCGAGTTCCACTTCGAGCGCCGACAGGTCCACCAGAGTCATCAGCGGCGTGTTGGCCTGCACCACGCTGCGGTTGGCCACGCTCAGCGTGCCGATGAATCCCGCCACGGGCGCGCGCAGGGTCAGCTCGTCGACCCGGCGCTGGGCATTGGCCAGCACCAGCTTCTGGCGTTCCAGCTGGGCCGATTTGGTGCGCAGCGCCAGGTCCACGTCATCCTTCTCGAGGCTGGATGCCTGGGTGGCGTGGCGTGCGCGGATCTCGGCGGCGCGCAGCGCATCCCTGGCTTTCTGGTAATCGATCCTGGCGACCACCCCTTCGTTGGCCACGCTGTCGTAGCGCTCCAGCGTGCGCTGCGCGGACAGGCGGTCGATCTCGGCCGTATCGGCATCGCGCTGCGCCAGCAGGTTTTGCTTGCGCGCCAGGATCCGCTGGCGCGCCACCTCGGCCGCCAGCTCCTGGTAGCTCGACTGTTCTTTTTTCAGCTCGTCGGTCAGGTCCGGGGACTCCAGCACGGCCAGCACGTCGCCCTGCCGCACGGTATCGCCGGCACGCACCTTCAGGGTCACGGTGGAGGAGGGCGCGGTCGAGTACAGCGTGGGGCTGACGGCCGCCACGATGCGGCCGTTGACGGCGGCATCGCGGACCAGCGTGCCGCGCGTGACAGCGGCAATGCGCAGCCGCGCCGCGCTGACGGAGTGCTCGCTGCCGGCCCAGCTGCCGATCGCCTGGTATGCCGCCGTGCCGACGAGGGCCACCACGGCCAGCACGGCAGCAGCCTGGACGGCACGTCGCCGGCGCAGCCGGGCCGCCGGCGGGGCGATGACGGTGTCCTGGGTGGAGGTGTCGCGAATCATGGTCGGCCTGCAGGTGGATGGTATTCATTCCCAGTGCAGGAACCGTGCCATCGGCTAAGTGCTTGTTTTTGCAGGATGGTGTCGAGGCGTGTCCGATGTCCGAGGCCGTCCGGCGGCGTCCGCGATGTCCGGCAGCGTTCGCAATCTGCGGCCGCTCATGCCGAGTCCGTGTCATGGTGCCTGGCCCCATGACACGGACTCATCCGGCAATCAGCGCTTTTTCGGCTTCTTCGCCATGACTTCGCGGCAATCGCCCTTCAGCGTGGCGTTGTCGTAGTCGGTCCAGCCGTAGCTGTCGACCCAGCGCGTGTGGCGCCTGAAGGCGGGCGAGACGAAGCTCCACTCGAGGCGCTCGCCGGGGTAGCGGATGTCGGCCATGTCCAGCAGCGTGTGGAACATGTTCTCGGTGGCCAGTTTGGTGTTGCCGTGGCGGCGCAGTTCGCTCACCTTGCCGGGGTAACGGTCGGCGTAGCCGTCCGAATACCACATGAAGGCCGGCACGCGGAATTCATACTGGGTATTGTGGCCGTGGAAGGCGAGGCGGCAGCTGCCGTCGTACAGCGTCTGGCCGTGGTCGGCCACGTACAGCATGGCGGTGGGGTGCAGGGTGGACTTCAGGCGGCCGATCACCTGCGCCAGGAACCAGTCTGTATACAGGATGGTGTTGTCGTAGCTGTTGTTCAGCTGCGGCTTGATGGCAAGGTCGGTGTACACCGGCTTGTCGATGCCGAACAGCGAGGGTTGCCAGCGGTCGAACGAGCGCGGGTGGCGCTGGCTGTAGTTCCAGTGGCTGCCCAGCGTGTGCAGCACGATCAGCTTCTTGGGCGAGGGATCGGCCATGGCCAGGCGCAGCGGCTCGAACAGCACCTCGTCGAGGTTGGACTTGGCCGAGAAGCCACCCAGGTTGGTGAACTGCACCACATCCGCCTCGCGCGCGAACACCGAGACCGGCGTATCGAACTTGCCGAACGAGATCTGGTTCGACAGCCACCACGTGCGGAAGCCCGCTTCCTTGTAGGCGGTGATGAACGACTTTTCGCTGAAGCCGTCCTTCAGGCTCTGGCGCGCCGGCTTCCTGGAGATAATGACGGGCACCGACAGCCGGGTGGCCGAGACCGCCGTGAGCACGTCCGGCAACGGCACCAGGTTGGTCTCCTGGCGCAGCAGCGGGTTGGTCTCGCGCCCGTAGCCGAACAGGCTCCAGCGGTCCTGGCGCGACGATTCGCCGATTACCAGCACGATGGTTTCCGGCACATCGTCGGCCCCGGGCTGGTCGGCACCGAACCGGAAATACCGGCTGGTTTCGTTCAGCTCGGCGAGGTAGCGCCGCTCGCGGTAGAAATCGAAGCCGCGTGCGGCCAGCCCGAACGGCCAGGAATCGATGAAGGCGTCGAACGGCAGCGGCGGCTGTGCCCAACGCGGCAGCGGCGCCAGCTTCCAGCCCGTGACATGCGCGCCGCGCATGCCACGGGCTGGCGATGACGATGCGGCCGAAGCGGAGGCCGGGGCCGGCACCTTGCCGGCGCCGAACTCCCAGGCGTAGGCGCCCACCAGCGCGAACACGCCGAGCAGCCCGAGGGCCAGCCAGCGCGACGGGCCCTGCCAGTCCAGGCCGCGGGTAAGCCGGGCGGCGCGGAACGTCATCACCCACCAGGCCGCGACGAGCGCCATCACGGCCAGCATCGTCCAGACTTTCTGGCCGAGGAACTCGAGCGCCTCCATCGGACTGGTCTCGGCCAGGATGCCCAGGTGGTGCGTGGAAATGCCCTGGCCGTAGAACACCAGCAGGTAGATCTCGGTCGGCAGCGCCAGGAAAGCCGGGATCAGCAGCCAGTGGAAATAGGCGGGACGCTTGAACAGCGCCCACACGGCGGTCCAGGCGGCGATCTCGATGCCGAGGACCTGCCAGCCGTGATTGACAGGATTGCCGAGCAGGACACGCAGCCACGGCACCAGCGACAGCGCCAGGTAGCTGAACAGGATGAACAGGTGGGCCGGGCGGGGCAGGGCGGACAGGGAGGGCAACGGCAGCGGGAACATGGCGGGCGGATAACGGGACGGGCGCTATTATCGGCGCTTTTGGCCCAGCCGGGCGGTGCTTCGCTTGCCTGTTTGTTCTGCAAACCGGTTGACTGGGCCTTGAGGCCAGTCTATACTCGTGAGTTCTCATTTTAGTCTGCGCCTCGTATACGCCTCGTTCCGGCGATTTAAGTTGTTCGAAAGCAAGTTGCAGGTAAGTCGCAAGTACGCCGCAAGGCGCTGCGAATGGCTCGCACGGAAACTTTGCATGGCGGCAGGCGCCGACCGAGAAACTGGTTTTAGCCCCCGGGAGCGCTTTGCAGGCGCGATAGCCGGGAATGTCATTGCTGTAATTTTGTTGGATTTAGAACGATGCCAACCATCAATCAATTGATTCGCAGCCCACGTACCGCACTGGTCGTGAAGAGCAAATCGCCGGCACTTGAAAACTGCCCGCAAAAGCGTGGCGTGTGCACCCGCGTGTACACCACCACTCCTAAGAAGCCTAACTCGGCACTGCGTAAAGTTGCCAAGGTGCGCCTGACCAACGGTTTCGAAGTCATTTCGTACATCGGCGGCGAAGGCCACAACCTGCAGGAACACAGTGTCGTGCTGCTGCGCGGCGGCCGTGTGAAAGACTTGCCGGGTGTGCGTTACCACATGGTTCGCGGCTCGCTGGATACCCAGGGCGTCAAAGACCGTAAGCAGTCGCGCTCGAAGTACGGTACCAAGCGCGCCAAAGCAACCAAGAAGTAATACTCTTGCACATTAATTGAGTTGAGGCGGCCGCGAGGCCGAGTAAGTGTGAGGCCATGAAGGCCCACGCGAGTGTCGTTCGAGGCACTCAACTGAAGACAGGAAGGAAATAGACATGCCACGTCGTCGTGAAGTACCCAAGCGCGAAATTCTGCCGGATCCAAAGTTCGGCAACACCGAAGTCGCCAAGTTCGTTAACGTGTTGATGCTGTCCGGCAAAAAGTCGGTCGCAGAAAACATCATCTACGGTGCCTTTGACCATATCCAGCAAAAATCCGGCAAGGATCCACTGGAAGTGTTCAACGCAGCGATCAACAACGCCAAGCCAATGGTCGAAGTGAAGTCCCGCCGTGTCGGCGGCGCCAACTACCAGGTGCCGGTTGAAGTGCGCCCAGTGCGCCGCCTGGCCCTGTCCATGCGCTGGCTGCGCGAAGCTGCAAACAAGCGCAGCGAAAAATCCATGCCGCAACGCCTCGGTGGCGAGCTGCTGGAAGCTGCCGAAGGCCGTGGCGGCGCGATGAAGCGTCGTGACGAAGTTCACCGTATGGCTGAAGCGAACAAGGCGTTCTCGCACTTCCGCTTCTAAAATTCCGGCCGGCATGTCCGGCCATTTGTTCAAGCCGGGCGCATTTTTGATTCAAAAGTGTTGCTCGGTTTTGTCCATTCAAAGATTTAGGATCTCATTATGGCCCGCAAGACCCCCATCGAGCGCTACCGCAACATCGGTATTTCCGCTCACATCGACGCCGGTAAAACGACGACCACCGAGCGCATCCTGTTCTACACGGGCGTGAACCACAAGATCGGTGAAGTGCACGACGGCGCCG
>DASVVD010000865.1:0-10444 GCA_036386715.1 Pseudoduganella sp. | reverse complement strand
GCGCACTGAAAATGCAGGCTGGATAGAAAAAAGCCCACGCCCGCTTGCGCGGGCATGGGCTTTTTAATGACGGCTGAACCGGTTACTTCAACAGCATTTCGTTCATCCGCTTCACGAACGCCGCCGGGTCGGCCAGCGTGCCGCCTTCGGCCAGCAGGGCCTGGTCGAACAGGATGTGCGACCAGTCGCCGAAACGGGTGCCGCTCGCGTCTTCGTACTTCAGGCGCGTCACCAAGGGGTGGTTCGGGTTGATCTCGAGGATCGGCTTGCTTTCCGGTGCGTTCTGGCCGGCGGCCTTCAGCATGCGCAGCAGGTTGCCGGAGAGTTCATGCTCGTCCGCCACCAGGCAGGCCGGCGAATCGGTCAGGCGGAACGTCACGCGCACTTCCTTGGCCTTGTCGCCCAGCGCGGCCTTCATCTTCTCGACCAGGTCCTTGTATTGCGCCTCGGTTTCCTCGTGTTCCTTCTTCTCGGCTTCGTCTTCCAGCTGGCCCAGGTCCAGGCCGCCCTTGGCGACGGACACCAGTTCCTTGCCGTCGAACTCGGTCAGGAACGACAGCATCCATTCGTCGACACGGTCGGTCAGCAGCAGCACTTCCACGCCCTTCTTGCGGAAGATTTCCAGGTGCGGGCTGTTCCTCGCGGCAGTGAAGCTCTCGCCGGTCGCGTAATAGATCTTTTCCTGGCCTTCCTTCATGCGGGCCACGTAGTCGGCCAGCGCCACGGTCTGGTCGGCGGAATCGTTGTGCGTGGAGGCGAAGCGCAGCAGCTTGGCCAGGCGGTCCTTGTTGGCACTGTCCTCGCCCACGCCTTCCTTCAGCACCTGGCCGAACTCGCTCCAGAACGTGGCGTACTTGTCCTTCTTTTCCTGCTCGTCGGCGTTGGCCAGTTCTTCCAGCATGCCGAGCACGCGCTTGGTGGACCCCTCGCGGATCGCCTTCACGTCGCGCGATTCCTGCAGGATTTCTCGCGACACGTTCAGCGGCAGGTCGGCCGAGTCGATCACGCCTTTCACGAAGCGCAGGTAGGTCGGCATCAGCTGTTCGGCGTCGTCCATGACGAACACGCGCTTGACGTACAGCTTGATGCCGCCGCGCTTGTTGCGGTCCCACAGGTCGAACGGCGCCTTGGCCGGGATATACAGCAGCTGGGTGTATTCGCTGCGGCCTTCCACGCGGTTGTGCGTGTAGGTCAGCGGCGCGCCGAAGTCGTGCGACACGTGCTTGTAGAACTCTTCGTACTGCTCCGGCGTGATGTCGCTCTTGGAACGGGCCCACAATGCGCTGGCCTGGTTGATGGTATCGAGCTCGTCCTTGGTGACCATCTCCTTCTTTTCCTCGTCCCACTCTTCCGTCGCCATCTGGATCGGCAGCGAAATATGGTCGGAGTACTTGGTGATGATCGACTTCAGCTTCCAGGCCGACAGCAGTTCGTCCTCACCCTCGCGCAGGTGCAGGATGATGTCGGTGCCACGCGACGTCTTCTCGATCGGCTCGATGCTGTAGTCGCCCTCGCCGGCCGATTCCCAGCGCACCGCCTCGCCCGCTGCAAGCCCCGCACGGCGGGTTTCCACCGTGATGCGGTCGGCCACGATGAAGCCGGAGTAGAAGCCCACGCCGAACTGGCCGATCAGCGCCGCGTCCTTCTGCTGGTCGCCGGAAAGCTTGCCGAAGAATTCCTTGGTACCCGATTTGGCGATCGTGCCCAGGTGGCTGATGACTTCGTCGCGGCTCATGCCGATGCCGTTGTCGGAGATCGTGACCGTGCGGGCCGCCTTGTCGAAGGCGACCTTGATCTTCAGTTCATGGTCGTTGCCGTACAAGGCATCGTCGTTGATGGCTTCGAAGCGCAGCTTGTCGGCCGCGTCGGACGCGTTCGAGATCAGCTCGCGCAGGAAGATTTCCTTGTTCGAGTACAGCGAGTGAATCATCAGCTGCAGCAGCTGTTTCACTTCCGCCTGGAAGCCCAAGGTTTCTTTATGGTCAGACATCATTGCCTCTTTAGTCTTGTTAGCGGGAAATTTTCAGTTTCAGCAATATGGGACTGATGATTCTATCTTTCAAGAGCTTTTTGACAAAGGCCCGATTTCCCTTTGCTGTGCATCCTTTTGCCGCGACGCCTTTTCCCGCAGTTCCCTGTCATGCGGTGCCTTCCCGCGCAGTTCCTTCTCCAGAAAGCGCCAGATCGCCGGGTCCTGCATTGCCGCCACGTTGAGCCGCATATAGGTCGATGGCAGCTGGCTCGGCGAAAACAGGCTGCCCGGCGCCAGCAGGATGCCCTGCGCCATGGCCCGCTCGGCCAGCACATTGGTATCGCAGCCGGCATCGGCCCAGACGAACATGCCGGCCGGCGGCGCCACGTCCACCCGCAGGCCCACCCGTTCCAGCTGGCGCACGGTGCGCGAACGCAGGCCGTCGAGCCGGGTGCGCATCCGCTCGGCATGCTTGCGATAGGCGCCTTCGGAAAGGATCTTGTAGACCACGCGTTCGCCGATATCGCTGGTGGTCAGCGTCTGCAGCATCTTGCGGTCGGCCAGCCGGCGCGCCAGGTCGGGCGACGTGGCAATGAACCCCACGCGCAGGTTGGCCGCCATCGTCTTTGAAAAGCCGGAAAGGTAGATCACGCGCTGCAGCTGGTCCAGCGCCGCCAGCCGCGTGGCCGGCTGCACGGCACTGCCGGGGTGCAGGTCGCAGTAGATATCGTCCTCGACGATCGTGAAATCGTGCTCGGCCGCGATTCGCAGCACCTGGTAGGCCTTGGCGGCGGACAGCGAGGTCGAGCTGGGATTGTGCAGCACGGAGTTGATCACGTACAGCTTCGGCTTGTGCAGCGCGGCCAGCTCGGCCAGGCGGACCAGATCGGGCCCATCCGGCAGGCGCGGCACGCCGATCACGCGCGCGCCCAGCGCCGCGAACGAGCCGAACATCAGGAACCATGCCGGATCGTCGACCAGGATCGTGTCGCCCGGCCGGGTGAATTCGCGCGCCACCATGTCCAGCCCCTGCGTCACGCCGGCGGTGGTCACGATCTGTTCCGGCGTGGCGCCGATTTCGAGCTCGGCCAGCTTGCGCTGCAACTGCTGGCGCAGCGGCAGGAAGCCCTGCGGCACGCCGTAGTTCAGCAGCACGCTGGCATTCTGGCGGCCGATCGCGCGCAGCGCGTTGGCCACGCTGTCGCCATCGAGCCATTCACTGGGCAGCACGCCGGTACCCGGCATCTGCTGGTGCGGCATCTGGCGAAACATGTTGCGCACCAGCCAGACCACGTCCAGCGACTGCGCCACCGGCTCGGGCGCGCTCACGGATGAAGCCGGTGCCGCGACGCGGACCGGCGTGCGTTCGCGAATGAAGAAACCGGCGCCGCGGCGCGATTCCAGGTAGCCGCGCGCGACCAGCTTGTCGTAGGCCGCCACCACGGTGAAGGGCGATACGCCATGGCTGCCGGCGAAACGCCGGATCGACGGCATGCGGCTGCCGCTGCGCAGTTCCCGCTCGTCGATACGGGCGGCGACGGTACGCACGATCTGGTCGGTCAGCGATTCGCCTGCCGCGCGGCTGAGCGTGCCGAGGGGTGTCGAGGGTGTATTGGTCATTTAACCATCACAGTGATTCGAATCATCTGGAAAAGTGTATTGGCAGTGTACTGGCCAATTCTTCTACGATACACCTGGTGCCAATCGAAATCCACCCGAAATCAATGAAAGCCAATGCCATGAACGCGCTGCCCACCCTGTCCGATATCGAAGCTGCCGCCACCATCGTGTATGGCGCCATGCCGCCGACGCCGCAGTTTTCCTGGCCGTTGCTGAACGAGGCACTGGGCACGGAGACATGGGTCAAGCATGAAAACCACACGCCGATCGGCGCCTTCAAGGTACGCGGCGGGCTGGTTCACCTGCATCGCCTGGCGGCGCAGCGACCGCGCCTGCCCGGGCTGGTCCTGGCCACGCGGGGCAACCATGGGCAATCGATCGCCCACGCGGCGCGGCGCCACGGCCTGCCTGTAACGATCGTCGTCCCCCATGGGAACAGCGTCGACAAGAACAATGCCATGCGCGCCCTCGGCGCCACGCTGATCGAGCATGGCGCCGACGTGCAGGATGCGCGCGAGCATGCGGTGGCGCTGGCCGAACGAATCGGCCTGCACATGGTGCAGTCGTACCTGCCCGACCTGGTGGCAGGCGTCGCCACCGGGTGGATGGAGCTGCTGCGTGCCCGCCCCGCACTCGATACCCTGTTCGTGCCGATGGGGATCGGCACCAGCTTCAGCGGCGCCATCGCTGCCCGCCAGGCGCTGGGCCACGCCGTGCGCATTGTCGGCGTGGTATCGGCAGCCGCACCGGCATACCTGCTGTCCTGGCAGGCCAGGCGGCCGGTCGAAGCGCCAGTCGGGCCGACGATCGCCGATGGTCTCGCCTGCCGCGTGCCCGAGCCGGCAGTCGTGTCGCTGCTGCTCGATCATGCCGAAGACGTCGTCGCCGTCAGCGATGCGGAGATCAGGGCGGCAATGCGCCTGACCTTCCACGCTACCCATAACCTGGCCGAGGGCGCCGGCGCAGCGGCACTGGCGGCGGCACTGCAATGGAAAAATGACCGGCGCGTGCGCGGTCGCGAAATCGGCCTGGCGCTGAGCGGCGGCAATGTCGATGCGCCCGTGTTCCGGGGCGTGCTGGCCGAGCCGGCACCATGACAGGCGCACCGGCAATTCCCCGTACCCCGGCCGTGCCAGAGCGCGCCGGTGAAACCGCCGGCATGCTGCTGGGCCTGGCCGGCGTGGCGATCTTCAGCCTTACGCTGCCGTTCACCCGGCTGGCCGTGTCCGAACTCGATCCGCTGTTCGTGACGATGGGCCGCGCCGTGGTGGCCGCGTTGCTGGCCGGCCTGTGGCTGTGGTGGCAACGCGCGCCCCTGCCCGGCCGCGCCGCGCTGCCGGCGCTGGCCATCGTCTCCGGCGGCTGCGTGATCGGCTTTCCGCTGCTGACATCGTTCGCGATGCGCGCGTTGCCCGCCTCGCATGGCGCCGTGCTGGTCGGTATCCTGCCGCTGGCGACCGCGCTGTTTGCCGCGCTGCGCGGGCACGAACGGCCATCGGCCGGTTTCTGGTGCGCGGCACTGGCCGGATCCGGCCTGGTGATCGGCTTTGCACTCGGCCAGAGCGGCGGCACGCTGCACCTGGCGGACGTGCTGATGCTGGGCGCCGTGGTGGCCGCCGGCATGGGCTACGCCGAAGGCGGCCGGCTGGCGCAGGCGATGGGCGGCCAGCAGGTGATCAGCTGGGCGCTGCTGCTGTCGCTGCCCGTTGCCCTGCCGCTGGCCGCATGGGATATCTGGCGCCATGGCGGCGACCTCGGTGCGGCCGGGCCGGCAGCCTGGGGTGGCTTTGCCTACACCTGCGTGTTCTCCATGTTCGTCGGCTTCATTTTCTGGTACCGGGGCATGGCCAAGGGCGGCGTTGCCCGGGTCGGGCAGGTGCAGCTGCTGCAGCCGTTCCTCACGCTGCTGGGCGCCGCCGCCGTGCTGGGCGAGCCACTGCAGGCCTCGCACCTGCTGTTCGCACTGGCCGTGATCGGCACCGTGGCACTGGGCAGGAAGATGGCGGTGGCGCGCTGAAGTGCGCTGAACCACGCCGTGCCGCGCAGGCCCCTGGCATGGGCAGCACCGCCCGCAGGTCGTACAATACCGGAATCATTTTTTTGCAGTTCAATCACAACAGGAGACTCCATGTCCGCTTCCCCATCCGTCTACGAAAAACTGAAGTCGCTCGATATCACGCTGGCAGCGCCGGCCACGCCCGCCGCCGCCTATGTCATGCACGTGCAGACCGGCAATACCGTGTTCCTGTCCGGCCATATCGCCAAGAAGCCGGGCGGCGCCGTGTGGGTCGGCCAGCTGGGCAAGGATATCGACACGGCCGAAGGCAAGCAGGCGGCGCGCGCGATCGCGATCGACCTGCTCGGCACGCTGCAGGAAGCCTGTGGTGGCGACCTGAACCGCGTAAAGCGCATCGTCAAGGTGATGAGCCTGGTGAACTCCACGCCGGACTTCACCGAACAGCACCTGGTCACCAACGGTGCTTCGGAACTGCTGGGCGAAGTGTTCGGCGACGCCGGCAAGCATGCCCGCTCGGCATTCGGCGTGGCGCAGATCCCGCTGGGCGCCTGCGTGGAAATCGAACTGATCGCCGAAATCGCGTAAGCTTCCCGAATCTTTTCAAGGGTGCGGCCTACCCGGCCGCGCTCCCATGAGCCGCCACAAGCGTGCTTTTTCGCCGGCCGGGCAGCGCCCGCCGCACTTTTCCGAGAGAGTCGTATGAAAATCGAAAACCCCAACCCGATCCAGTGGCGCTTTTCCGAACGCGCCCAGCAGTTGCAAAGCTCCTTCATCCGCGAGATCCTGAAGATCACGCAACAGCCGGAAATCATTTCGTTTGCCGGCGGCCTGCCGTCGCCGGCCACGTTCCCGGTGGAAGAGATGAAGGTCGCGTTCGACCGGGTGTTGTCGAGCGCCGGCAAGACCGCGCTGCAATACGGCCCGACGGACGGCTACATGCCGCTGCGCCAGTGGATCGCAGATTCGCTCTCGAAGGACGGCGCGCGCATCGTGCCGGAACAGGTGCTGATGGTCTCCGGCTCGCAGCAGGCGCTCGACCTGCTCGGCAAGGTGCTGATCGACGAAGGCAGCCGCGTGCTGGTGGAAACGCCGAGCTACCTGGGTGCGCTGCAGGCGTTTTCCGTGTACCGCCCCGAGTTCGCGTCGGTGGCGACGGATGACGACGGCCTGGTGCCGGCCTCCATCGAACCGGTGGCGCAGGGCGCACGCCTGCTGTATTCGCTGCCGAACTTCCAGAACCCTACCGGCCGCACCCTGTCGATCGCGCGCCGCCAGGAACTGGTGGAAACCTGCGCCCGCCTGGGCCTGCCGCTGATCGAGGACGATCCGTACGGCGCGCTGTCGTACAAGGGCGAACCGCTGCCGAAGATGGTGGCGATGAACCCGGAAGGCGTGATCTACATGGGTTCGTTCTCCAAGGTGCTCACGCCGGGTATCCGCCTGGGCTACGTGGTGGCGCCGCTGCCGCTGGTGCGCCGCCTCGAACTGGCCAAGCAGGCTGCCGACCTGCACACCGCGCAGCTGACGCAGATGGTGGTCCACGAAGTGATCAAGGATGGCTTCCTGGACCGCCATATCCCGACGATCCGCGAGCTGTACGGCAATCAGTGCCAGGCCATGCTCGATGCGATGGCCGAGCATTTCCCGGCCAGCGCCACGTGGACCAGGCCGCAGGGCGGCATGTTCATCTGGGTCACGCTGCCGAAGCACATCAACGCGATGGAACTGCTGGACGAGGCGATCAAGGAAAAGGTTGCCTTCGTGCCGGGCGCGCCGTTCTATGCCAACGAGCCGGAAACCAACACGCTGCGCCTGTCGTTCGTGACGGTGCCGCCGGAACGGATCCGCCAGGGCATCGCGATCCTCGGCAGGCTGATCGCCGCGCGCATGTAACGGAATGTAGCGCGCATGTAAGCCTTGGTGTTGCATTGAGTGACGAGCCCCGCCGGTGGAAACCGGCGGGGCTTTGTTTTGGGCGACCCGTCAACGCGGCGCTTCGGCCGCTTCCTTCAGTTGGGCCAGCCCCTGCTCGAAGTCGGGCCCGGCCATGGCGTCCACGCTGGAAAATATGTCGATCAGCTTCATGATGAACGGGCTGTTGCCGGACATTGTCCAGGTCACCATGGTGCCGTCCGGCCGCGGCGTGAGTACGAAACGCACGTCGTTGCGGGACTTGAACGGGCGCGAAAAATCGATCCGGATGCCGATCGCGCGGGGCGGCACGCTGTCGACGATCTCCATGCGGCCCTGCCCCACGTCGTCGTTGCCGCTCCACATATAGATGGCGCCCTGGCCGCTCGACGCGCCGCTGTAGGCACGCTCCATCGCCGGATCGAACCGCTCCCACGGCGACCAGACGGGCCATTGATGGAAATCGTTCAGGTAGCCGAACACCTTTGCCGGCGGCGCCTTGATCAGGGCGCTGCGCTCGATCAGGAACGTATCGGGCTGCGTGAGCGCCAGGCCGGTCACGACGGCGGCAATGATGACGAATGCGAGCAGGAGCCTTTTCCCCATGGTGGCCTCGGCGGACAGCGCTTGGCGCGATGGATCAAGGCTAGCACAGAGCCCCCGGGGGTCAGCGCCCGCTTATGTGCCGCTTTTGTGTCACCTTATGTGCCCGCTTATTTGCCCGCTTGTTTGCCCGCTTATTGCCCGCTTGTTCGCATCAGCCCAGCAGGTCCAGCAGGCGCACGCCGGTCAGGAGCCGGGAGAACACGTCGGCGATGGCGAACACGCCGAACAGGCCGGGCAGCAATGCCACGAACATCAGCGAAGACCCGGTGCGGTAAAAGTGTACCGTGCTGGCGGCCGCCAGCAGGCCGGAAGCGATCGTCAGTATGAACACGGCCAGGTAGGTGGGCGAACTCATTACACACAACAGCACCGCGAGCACGCCGGCAATGAAAGCCAGGCCAAGAGTCATGTAAGGAACGCTGATCATGGGGCCGTCCTGTGCAGTGTGCCTGGATGCCGGCAGATAGCTGGAAATTACGTGCGCAGACAAGCGGCCAATAATGAGGCAAGCACGGTAACCTCAAGTCTTCCATACGCAACGTTAATGGAAAACTTTCTCGTCATATGCCACATATCTGTGCAGATATTGTTTATATTCCCGCATCCCGAAATATAATTCCAATATATGAAAATCGCATTAAATCATATGCTTATCATGCCATCGATGGCAGGCCAGGTTTCACTCGCCCCTGCCTCGATCATAACAGCAAAGAATACGCGAAAACTCACACATTATTGCCGGATAGAGCGGCAATATAATAGCCACGCGACGCACAAGGATTCGTGCGCGGCGTGGTAAAAAAAGCGGGAATGGATTTTCCGCAACGGCGGCGCGCTGCGGAACCTGCTGGTTGCAGAATGATTTTGGCGCTGCAATACCGCACTCGGGCGGCCAGCGCCATTATTTCGGCTTGCTGTCTTCCGGATACAGCACGACCTGCACATAGTTCCCGAAGTCGGCATAGCGCTGTGCGGCCGCCTGCACGTCGGCCGGCGTGACGGCAGCTGCCCGTTTCTCGAAGTCGAGGATGGACTCTGGCGGCAAACCGTTCAGCTGCGCCGTCTGCAACTGGGCCAGCCAGTAGCCGTTCTCGCTCAGCGCGCGGCGGTGCGTCATCAGCCAGTTCTGCTTGACCTTGGCCAGGTCGGCCGCTTCGGCACCGTGCTCCTGCAGCTTGCGCATCTGCGCGAACGCCGCGGCGATCACCTTGTCCACGTTTTCCGGGCCGCATGGCAGCGCCAGCGCCAGCGAATAGTTCGCATACGGCAACTTGGTGATGCCGCCGCTGGCGCCGCCGCCGTAGATCAGGCCGAGTTCCTCGCGCAGCACCTCGGTCAGCTTGATGTTCAATACTTCCACGAAGGCCTGCATGCGCAGTTGCTCGGCCTGCGAGAACTCGGCCGGCCCGGTAAACGAGATCGACACATTGCTCTTGGGCTCCTTGCCGCGCCGTACCTCCTTTTTGACCACGCCGCGCACCGGGCGCACGCCGAGATCGCGGAATTCCACTGGGATGTCCGGCGTGGGCAGCGATGCCACATAGGTGGCCAGCAGCGGCTTCAGCTTCGCAGGGTCGAAGCTGCCGACGAAGTAGAACGTCATTCCCTTGGCGCTGGAGAAGCGCTCGCGGTAGATCTGCTGCACGCGGTCCAGCCGCACCTTGTCGAAATCTTCCGGCCGCGGCGTGCGCGGCACGCGCGGATTGTCGCCGAACAGCGCGCTGCGCACCGTGTCGGCAAATTCGGCTTCCGGCCGGGCCAGCGCATTGCGCGCCATGTCGCGCTGGCGCGCCAGGAAGGAATTGAACAGCGCCTCGTCGCGGCGCGGCTGCGTCAGCTTCACATAGGTCAGCTGCAGCAGCGTTTCGATGTCGGCGCTGCCGGCGGTGCCGGCGATGCCTTCGGACAGGTCCGACATCGTCACGCCCACGCCCACGCTCTTGCCCGCCAGGACCTTCTGCAGGTCGGCCGGCGAGTAGTTCATGGCCCCCATCTGCGCCGCCAGCGGGCCGGCATAACGGGCGTTGAAGATATCGTCATCGCCGAACAGCGACTGGCCGCCGAAGCGCACGGCGCTCATCAGTAACTGGTCATTGCGGAAATCGGTGGGCTTGAGCACCACCTTCACGCCGTTCGACAGCGTCAGCTCGGTGGTGCCCAGTGCCTTGTTTTCCGTTTCGGCCACGATGCTGCCCGGTGCCGGCGGCCGTTCCAGCAGGCTGCTGGCGTAGGCCTTGTCCTCGCGCGCCGTCACGGCCTGCTTCTGGGCATTGTCGACGGCGGCCAGCAGTTCCTGGCCGGTCGGCGGCGTACGGTCC
>DASVVD010000864.1:0-4162 GCA_036386715.1 Pseudoduganella sp. | reverse complement strand
GACACGGAATCCTTCAGCTGCTGGGCCAGCGCCGACAGCTCGCGCACCGATTGTGCCGTCTGCTGCGTGCCGGCCTGCGCCTGCTCCGTGGCCTGCAGGATGTGGCCGATGTGCCGCGCCACGCCGCTGGCCGATGCCGCCTGCGTGCCGGTGGCGTGCGACATGCCTTCGATCAGCTCGGCCAGCTGGTGCGACACGCGCTCGATGTCTTCCAGCGCGGTGCCGGCCGCATCGGAGCGGCGGGCGCCTTCGACCACGCCGCGTGTCGACCGTTCCATCGCCGCCACGGCATCCTGCGTGTCGGCCTGGATCGTGCGCACCAGCGCGCCGATCTGCCTGGCGTTGCCGGCCGAGCGTTCCGCCAGCCGCTGCACTTCCTCGGCCACCACGGAAAAGCCGCGCCCTGCCTCCCCGGCGGAGGCGGCCTGGATTGCCGCGTTCAGCGCCAGCACGTTGGTCTGCTCGGTAATGTCCGAGATCAGTTCCGTGATCTCGCCGATCTGCTGCGACGATTCGCCCAGCCGCTTGATGCGCTTCGCCGTTTCCTGGATGTGCTCGCGGATCTCGTTCATGCCGGCGATCGCCTCCTGCACCGCCGCCGCCCCCTGCCGGGCCGCCGCCACGGACTGGCGCGCCACGTCCGCCGTCTCGGCGGCGGAGCGCGACACGCCGGTGATCTCGGAGGCCATGCGCAGCACGGTCGCGCTGGTGTCGCGGATCTCGCGCGCCTGCTGCTGCGAAGCGGAGAGCAGCGCGGTGGAAATGCCCTGCGCCTGGGTGGAAGCGGCCGTCACCTGCTCGGCCGTCGCCGTCACGCGGCCCACCAGCCCGCGCAATTCCTCGACCGTGTAGTTGACGGAGTCGGCGATCGCGCCGGTGATGTCTTCCGATACGGTGGCCTGCACGGTCAGGTCGCCGTCGGCCACTTCCTGCAGCTCGTTCATCAGCCGCAGGATCGCGGCCTGGTTCTGCGCATTCGCGGCCCGGGCCTGCTCTTCCTGCTGCTGCGCCTGCAGCCGCATCTCGTCGGCCTGCTGGCGGCGGCGTTCGGCGGCACGGGTGCGGTTGTACGAATCGTGCAGCAGCACGCGGCCGATCGCGGCGCCCGTCAGCAACACCAGCATGCCGCCGGCAACCATCAGCCAGAAGGTCCAGTTCAGCGATTCCTGCGCGGTGCGGTAACCGTCCAGCAGCCGGACCAGGCTCTGGCGCAGGGTCTCGTTCTGGCTGAAGATCAGCCGCTCGGCATTGCGGGCCGCCAGCAGGCGGTCGAGGCGGCCGAGGATCGCGCCGGCCTGGGCCTGGTAGGCCTCGAAGCCCGTCCTGAGGGTGGCCAGGCGGTCGCGCACATCGGCATCGCGGACGGCGCCGCTGCCAGGTCCGTCGCCAACGCCGCCATTCTGGAGCGCGTCGACCGTGGCGCGGAACGTCGTGATGTCGCGGCCCAGCTGGAACGCCGTTTCCGAGCGGATGCCGCCGGGCGCCGTGAACCCGGCGGTCGCAAGGCGCATACGCTGGGTCAGCATCGCCAGCCGGTCCAGCGCGGCGATCTCGCGTGCGCCGGCGCCATGCTGCAGGCGCAGCGCCGCGATCTCCTCGGCCTGGGCCAGCAGTTGCGGTGACAGCGCATCGAGCGCACGCAGCGATTTCTCCACGTCGGCCAGGTCGCCGCGGTGGCCCAGCACCGTGTCCGCCGCCTTCGCCGTGGCGGCCCACTTGGCGCGCGCGTCCGCCACGGCGGCCTGCAGCTCGCCGGCCGCGGCGGCAACGCTGCGGCCGCGGTAGCTGCCGCCACTGTCGAGCAGCGCCAGGTCGCTGTCCAGTTCGCGCCGGCTCTCGTCGAGCTGGCGGAATGCCTCGTCGCTGCCTTGCAGCGCATTGGGCGCGGCCTTGCCGATCCGTTGCGAGTGCATCAGCGCATCGCCGGCCAGCTGCGTGGCGGCGGCGCCGGCCGCGCTGTGCTGCGCGTTCAGCGCCACCAGCCCGGCCGACAGCGCCAGCACCACCGCCAGCGCCGTGACCAGGTAGCTGAGCTGGCGCTGCGGCGGCAGGTGGCCGATCAGCGGCAGCCTGAGCGCCGGCACCGGTTCCTGCACGGCACTGCCGGCCCGGCGGCGCAGCGCATCGCGCAGCCGCAGCGGCGCATCGGCATCCGATGGCCCCTGGGCCCCATAGGCAAATTGCGAATCGCCGCCATCGGCGAACCTGGAATCGGGCGGTGCCTCCTGCCGGTCCCTCCGTGAAAACCTGAATCGCATCGTTTCCTTTCCCATCGATGGCTACCGGACCACGTGCAGGAAACGTGGTTCGCGCGCCAGGCCGGCCAGGTCCAGCCTGGTCCACGACTGGCCCTCCGTGTCGACGTGCCGCTCGGCACACCAGGCCGGCGCCGCCGTGTCGACACCATCGGCCCGCATGTCCGCCAGCCTTCGCAGGCCCAGCGCACGGCTGGCCAGCAGCGCGCACGGCAGCTTGATGCCGGCGGCAAAGGTCAGCAGCCGGCTGCCCGCGTCCACGGCGGGCGGCTCCGCCCGCGTGCCCGGGCCGGCCACCAGGGGAGCAGCCGAACAAGCCGCCAGATAAGCGGACAGGTCGATCACGCCGACCAGGCTGCCGCGCACATTGGCGAGCCCGAGATACCAGGGCTGCGTCAGCGGTACCGCCGTGGCGGACTGGAAGGGCACGATCTCGCCGACCTGTGCCAGGTCCAGCAGGTAATGGCGCGTGCCGATCAGCACGCCGAGCTCGCGCGCCGCCGTCGATCCCGTGGCTTGCGCGGCCTGCATGCGCTCCAGCAGCTGCACCTGGTACTGGCGCAGCCGGCTGCGGCGTTCGCCTTCGTGTTCCGTGTCCGCCATCAGCCCAGTGCGGCGATCTTCGACAGCAGCTCGGCTGCGCTCACGGGTTTGACGAGGTAATCCTTGGCGCCCTGGCGCAGGCCCCAGATACGGTCGGTTTCCTGGTTTTTCGACGAACAGATGATGACCGGCACGTGCTGCAGGTCCGGGTCGCGGGCGATCGAGCGCGTGACCTGGAAGCCGTTTGCGCCGGGCATCACCACATCCATCAGGATCAGTTCCGGCTTCTCGGCACGGATGCGCAGCAGGGCTTCTTCGCCGCTCTCGGCCGTCGACACCAGGTAGCCGTTGCGGGCCAGGATATCGGACAGGTAATAGCGCTCGGTGGGAGAATCGTCGACGATCAGGATTTTGTGGATGGCCATGGCGTGCTCTCGTTATGACGGCCGGCCGGCGTGCTCGCGCACCGCCGCCAGCAGGCTGTCCTTGCTGAAGGGTTTGGTGAGGTAGGCGGCCGAGCCCACCATTGCGCCACGCGCGCGGTCGAACAGGCCGTCCCGCGAGGACAGCATCAACACGGGCGTGGCATGGAACCGGCTGCTTTTCTTGATCAGCGCGCAGGTCTGGTAACCATCCAGCCGAGGCATCAGGATGTCGCAGAAGATCAGGGCGGGATGGTGGTCGATGATCTTGGCCAGCGCGTCGAACCCGTCCTCGGCCAGCACCACCTCGTAACCGGCCTGGCTCAGGAAGATCTCGGCGGACCGGCGGATCGTGCTGCTGTCATCGATGACCATGATGGTCAATCCGGTCGCTTGCGGCGTCGTCGTCATATGATTGTTACCCACCCGTTTTCGCTACGATAGCACAGGGGGCAATGCGGGGGCGGACGCTCCCGCCCCGCGGAAATCAGAGTGCGACCATCTCGAAATCATCCTTTCGGGCGCCGCATTCCGGGCAGGTCCAGTTCATCGGCACATCTTCCCAGCGGGTGCCGGGAGCGATGCCCTCTTCCGGCAGGCCGGCCGCTTCGTCATAGATCCAGCCGCAGATCAGGCACATCCAGCTTTTCAGATCCTGCGCCGCGTTCTGCTGCACGTTATTTGTAACGTTGTAACCAATAATGCTGCTCACGTTCTGCCACCCTCAATCAAGTAAAATGCCGAATCGGGTATCTTAATCTACTGGCCGTGCAAAACCAAACTTCTCCTCTCATACTGACCTTCGGTGTGGCCGACCCGATCGGCGCGGTGGGCGTGCATGCGGACCTCGGAGTATTCGCGGCGCTGGGCTGCCAGGGCCTGTCGGTAACGACGGCGCTGCTGATCGGCGACAGCGCCAAGGTCGAAGAACAGCAGCACGTG
>DASVVD010000863.1:0-2680 GCA_036386715.1 Pseudoduganella sp. | reverse complement strand
AGGTAATCGCTGCCGGAAATGATCTCGGCCAGCGAGTTTTCCACGTTCTGCCGCGTGACCAGTTCGAGCAGTTCCTTGCCGGCCGGCGCGTGCGTGCCGTGCGTGTCGCACTGGCACTGCCAGATCGAACTCTGGATCTTGCCGGTGATCGTGCCGATGCTGTGCGAATGCTCGTTCTTCAGCGCCAGGCCGATCGCGCCGCAACTGGAATGGCCCTTCACCACGATCAGCTTGGCGCCCAGCTTGTGGGCGATCTCCAGGCTGCCGATGATCTCGTCGCTGATCACGTTGCCGGCAATGCGGATCGTCAGCAGGTCGCCCAGCCCGGCGTCGAAGATGATTTCCGGCGACGTGCGCGAATCGATGCAGTTCACCACCACCGCCATCGGGTGCTGGCCGCCGGCCGTGGCGTCCACCTGGTGCAGGTAATACTTCTTGATCCAGCGGCCGGCCTGGAAGCGCTCGTTACCGTCCTTGAGCAGCTGCAGCACATCGGCCGGCTGCAGGCGGGTCTGGGTTTCCTTGTCCAGTGCCGGCACGAACTGGATCGGGTCGGCCATGCTGTATTCGTCGCGCAGGCCGATCACGTTCAGCTGCACGTCGCGCTCGGCGGCCGCGACGCGGTAGTCGTCGATGGTTTCCAGCACGTCGCTGTCGATGTAGTCGGCATTGGTGGCATCGATCAGCACTTTCGAGCCGGCCGGCACGTCCCACAGCGCCGCCTTGATGGTGGCCTTGTTCAGGAACGACACCTGGTTCGGCAGCTCCATCTTGATCACCTCGCCGATGTGCAGGCGGTATTGCTCGATGGCGAACGGATTGCGGAAGTTGCTGCGCAGCAGATAGAACAGCGCGGCGGCCAGGCCGATCAGCACGCCCATCAGCAGGTCGGTGAAGACGATCGCGGCCACGGTAACCGCGAACGGCACGAACTGCGATGCGCCACGCGCATACATGTCGCGGAACAGCGTGACCTTGGCCAGCTTGTAGCCCGTCATGATCAGGATCGCGGCCAGGGCGGCCAGCGGTATCTGGTTGAGTACCGGGCTGAACGCCAGCACGGCCAACAGCAGCAGCACGCCGTGCAGCACCGCGGAGGCCTTGGTGGCGTTACCAGTCTGGATATTGACCGAACTGCGCACGATGACGGACGTGACCGGCAGGCCGCCCAGCAGGCCGGCAAAGATGTTGCCGACGCCTTGCGCCACCAGTTCGCGGTTGGGCGGCGATTCGCGCTTGTGCGGGTCGAGCTTGTCGACCGCCTCGACGTTCAGCAGCGTCTCCAGCGAGGCGACGATGGCGATCGTGGCGCCGACGATCCACACGTCCGGGTTGGCGAAATGGCGCAGTTCCGGGAAGTTCAGGTAGGCGCCCAGGTTGTCCACGTCGAGCGGTGGGATGACCACCAGGTGCGACCCGTCCATGCCCATGCCCGGCATGTACCGGCTGAACAGCATGTGCAGCGCGACGCCCAGCACGACGACGAACAGCGGCGCCGGCAGCAGCTTGACGTTCTTCAGGGGCGTGCGGTCCCAGTACAGCAGCACCAGCATCGACAGTGCCGCGATCACGACCGCACCGGGCGTGATGCTGCCGAACGCGCTTGCCAGCGCGGACAGGGTGGTTTCGCCGTTAGCCTGGAAGAACGCATACTCATCGGCATTGTTGGCGTCGTAGCCGATCGCATGCGGGATCTGTTTCAGGATCAGCAGGATGCCGATCGCTGCCAGCAGGCCCTTGATCACGTTGGACGGCACGTAGTTGGCAATGAAACCGGCGCGCAGGATGCCCATTGCCAGTTGCAGGAAGCCGGCGATCACGATCGACGCCAGCAGGATTTCAAATGCACCGAGCTTGGTAATCGAGGCCAATACCACCGCCGCGAGGCCGGCGGCCGGCCCGCTCACGCTGGTATGGGAGCCACTGATCAAGCCGACCACGACACCGCCGATAATGCCCGAGATAATCCCGGAAAATAATGGCGCGCCGGAGGCGAGTGCAATGCCCAGGCATAGCGGCAGGGCGACGAGGAAAACCACTATCCCGGCGGGGATATCTTGCTTCAAATGATGGATATTCATGGCGACACGCGTTTGATTCATGATCAGTCGTACGCGCCAGCCCCTCATTCCACGAAATTTTCATATATAAGAATGAATTTCGAATATCGTGGACGGCAATGCTCCCGACTGGAGAGCGCTGCACCGGCAATGAATAACGAAGCGCCGCGATCACTTTCTATGGATAACCGGAAGTGTAAAGAGCGCCCCATCTGCCGAAACAATATAGCACGCGTTTTTTGCGGTGCGCAATTGCTTGTTCAACCGGGTGCGATAAAAAATTAATGCATCCTGTTTATATTTTTTCTGCGGATATTTCTATTGCGATTCTTGAAACCGTGAAACCAGCAATCATGCGGGCTGCGGCAGGATATATTCAACGTCAATGTCCGCCATATAGAAATCGCATAGCTGGAAATTCATTGAATAAAGATCGTTCGGCTGCCTGAACCCTACACTGCAGGCGCAACAAAAGCGCTTGCGCTACCAAAAATTAGTGTTATAGTTCACTACAACACCAGTCCATCAACACACGAAAACCCACGACGCCGGAGGACCCATGTATGTGGAATGACAATGCGCCGATCTACCGCCAGCTGAAGGAGCGGGTGATCGGCATG
>DASVVD010000862.1:0-2045 GCA_036386715.1 Pseudoduganella sp. | reverse complement strand
ATCGGGTCCGGCGGCGCCGGCTTGCAGCACCTGGCCAGCTGCGTCATCAGGCCCTCGGTGCCCACCACCAGCACGCCGGACTTGGCGCCCTGCTCGGTCGACGAAGCGCGGCTCTTGTTGAGCACCATTTCATCTTCCGGCGGCGGCGGTTCGACATTCTCGTGCAGCGCCTGTTCCACGTGGCGCAGGCTGAATTCATCCTTGCCGACCGCCAGGAACAGGTCGTCCACTTTCGGGAAGCCCAGCTTCTGCGCCAGCATTTCCAGGTTGACGGCGGTCCGGCCTTCGCGCTGCAGCGTTTTTTCCACCAGCGCGCGGCCGTGCGACAGGGTTTCCTGCACGTCGATCGCATGGAACCATGCGCGCACCTTGGCGCGCGTGCGGTTGCTCATCGCATAGCCCGGGCTCAGCCAGTCGCGCGACGGGCCGGCCGTGCCGGGCGCGCCTTTCGCCGTGATGATCTCGCAGGTCTGGCCGCTCCTGAGCGGCGTGTTGAGCGGCACCATCACGCCGTCCACGCGCGCGCCGCGGCAGCGGTGGCCCACGTCGCTGTGCAGGTGGTAGGCAAAGTCGATCGGCGTGGCGCCGACCGGCAGTTCGAGCACGCGCGCCTGCGGTGTGAGCACGAAGATGCGGTCGTCCAGCGTCGCTTCCTTGAGCTTTTCCACCCATTCGCGCTGCAATTCCTCCTGGCCGACGACGGCATCGGCCACGTCGGTCTTCCACGCCAGCAGCTGGCGCAGCCAGGCGATCTTTTCATCGTATTTCTGGCCCTGGAAGCTGGAATTGCCCTCCTCCTTGTAGCGCCAGTGCGCCGCCACGCCGTATTCGGCGAAGCTGTGCATTTCCTGCGTGCGGATCTGCACCTCGAGCGGCCGGCCATCGTCCGCCATCACCACCGTGTGCAGCGACTGGTAGCCGTTCGGCTTGGGCCGCGAGATGTAATCGTCGAATTCCTTCGGGATCGGCGTCCAGATATTGTGCACCAGGCCGAGCACCGTATAGCACGTCTTCACGTCGGCCACGATCACGCGGAACGCCCGCACGTCGTACAGCTCCGTGAAATCGAGTTCCTTGCCGCGCATCTTGTTCCAGATGCTGTAGATGTGCTTCGGCCGGCCGAACACTTCGGCCGTGATGCCGGCCGCGGCCAGCTCCGACTGCAGTCGCGTGATCGACTGCGTGACGAAACTCTCGCGCAGCATGCGCTTTTCTTCGAGCATCTTGGCGATGCGCTTGTAGTTCTCCGGCTCGATGAAGCGGAACGACAGGTCCTCGAGCTCCCACTTGATCTGCCAGATGCCCAGGCGGTTTGCCAGCGGCGCATACAGGTCCAGTGTTTCGCGGCCATAGGCGCGCGTCATGTCATTGAAAATCTTCTGGTCGGCAAACCAGCGCAGCGTGCTGCAGCACGAGGCCAGCCGCACCAGCACCACCCGCATGTCGCTGGCCATGGCCAGCAGCATCTTGCGCAGCGTTTCCATCTGCGCCACGGCCTGCTGGGCGGCGTTCTTGCCGCGCGTGGCGGCGGGCGAACCCTGCGTGAGCTCGCGCAGCCGGATCAGCTGGTGCACGCCAGTGACGAGATCGGCCACCTCCCGGCCGAACTTCGGTTCGATCGTGATGCCCTGCGCCGGATCGAGCAGGCACAGTTCGAACAGCAGCGCGGCGATGCGCGTGGCCGCGTCGGTATTGAGCAGCGCCAGCGTGCCGGCCGCGCCAACGGCGAAATCGAAGGCCGGCTGGCCGCTGGTGCACTGCTTGCCGGTGTAGGCTGCGCCGGCGAAATCGAGCGCGGCGAGAACCCGTGCCCCGTCTTCGGGCGACAGGCCCATTACCAGCTGTTCGGACGTTGCGCTGTTCAGCGCCGCGATGGAGACCATGACAGAACCTTTACTACCTGCTGCTGAAATAGCGGGAAGCCGGCGACCGGCTTCCCTCGTGCCATGCGTGACCCCGGGGGATCAGCGCTGGGCGGCGACGACGACGATCTCGACCAGCCAGGCCGGGTTGGCCAGCTTGGCTTCGACGGTGGCGCGCGGCGG
>DASVVD010000861.1:0-3493 GCA_036386715.1 Pseudoduganella sp. | reverse complement strand
CGCACCGGCGTCAGCGTCATCTGGTCCATCGCGACATTGCCCATGCCGGTGTTGCCAACGGCTGCCGCGTTGGTACTGGCGGCAACGTTGGATTGCAACGTGGACCAGCCGGACAGGACTGCCGTGCCGAAATTTTCCATTCGTTTCATCGCGAACCATGCGAGGAAAGGAATACTCGCCGTGAGATACCCGACGACGGCCTCCGACGATATGGCGTTCGAATAAATGGCGTCCGATGTCGTCAGGGACAAAGCCTTCAGGCCGCCACCAAGGTCGGCCGCGGCAGCGAGTTCCTTCGCGGCATAGACGGTCGCCAGATAGTTGAGGATGGCATAGAGCACTGGCCAAATCTGCAGGAAGATCAGGACGGAGGCATAGTTCTTGATGGCCACCACGGTCTCTTTTCCGCTCGTGAGCAGGAGCAGCAATATCCACACAGGAAAGAGCGCGTAGGCAAGCGCTTCGATCACGTTCCGGACAACGGGCAATCCCTGCTCGGCGACCTTGCCGGAATTGATCCAGGAGGCGTTGGTCTGGGCGACAGCCTGGGCCCGGCCAACGGCGAGCATCATGGCGGGCGCATCGTTGATCTTCTGCCCGATGAGAAGGCTGGAGTCATTGATCGCATTGATGAGGGCATTCTGCCGGACAATGTCGGCAGCGCTCGTGGCAGCGTCGGCGATCTGGGCCTTGATATAGGTTTGTTCGATCTGGTCGACCAGTACCGATGCCACTACCGAAGGCGGCAGGGTCGGATTCAGTTCGAGGGCCAGGCCGTCATGCATGCGCTGCACATGGGCCGGCATGACCCTATCCAATGCCTTGTAGATTGCAGGGCAAGGCATGATCTGCGTCTCGCCCAGGCTATCCGTTATCGAGCTGAAGCGTGCGGGATTGGGCGAGGCCATGAGCGGCCACACATTGCCGGAGTTCGCAAAATCCGCGGGCGGCACGGTGCCATCGGCAAGGTCATACATGGTGCAGTTGCCAATGAAGTTGATCAGGTCGGTCCTGAACCTCGGCTCCACAAAGACGACGCGGCTCGCTTTCCGGATCAGCCGGTTCCCGAACATCAGGCCGTTCTTTTGATAGGCGAGCTCTGGTGGAAGGCCCGCAGCCCCGGGCACGGCCTGGAATGCTGTCTCGAACAGGCCAGCGGTCACATTCCCGACCATGCTGGTGAGGGATGCCAGCGCCGCCAAACCAAGCGGCACGTTGTCGACGATGCGCTCCGCACCGCCGCCCGTCTGGTCAATGATCCCGACCTGCACCCGGGGGACGAACAGGACCGACAGCACCAGCGTGGTGGACGCCAACCAATACCAGCCCGTCAGTTTTTCCGGTGCGAGCGCATATGCCAGGAATGCAGCCATGAAGCCGCAGAATGTGACGACTGCGATGGCGCCGACAAAATCGCCTGCACCGGCGATCGCCGCAATCGCGTTGAATACGCCTTCCAGCGTATCGGCATCTTGGTATGCATAGACCTCCCACATGGATGGCTCCTCGGTGCAGTGACTAACGAAGCCAGGCGGCTTTTCGTCCCAACATGTCGAGAACGTGCTGGGGCATGCCGCTGCGCAGCTGGCGCTCCATTTGTTCGATCTGCGTCGATACCGCAGTCATGGATGCCACCTTCTGGTAGTAGAGGGACTTCTCCCGCGATAATTGCGCCAGCAAATTCGTGGTGCGATCGCGCAGCTCGCGCGCTTTCGATTCCTGTTTCTGGTCGAGCAAAAAATCCTTGTCGAGAGCATTCAGGCCGACACGCAGGTTTTTGTCCAGGAACACGTAGGCATAGTCGGCGGCGATCACTTCCCGGTAGCGGCCGATCATGTCTTCCGCCAGGTTCTTCGAGTTGCTGATGGCTGCGACCGACAGCATGCGGTACACGGGTTCCGTGGTCTGGTTGACGAAGCCCACTTCGGCCGAATCGTTCAGAATGGGCGTTCTGGTAAGGATCTTGTCGGAGATCGATCGCATCAGTGTTTCGACGCGCTTCGTGAAGGGTGTGTGCTTGTAGTTCTCGTCCACCGTGACCGTGTCGCATGTATCGTGATTGTTGCATTTCAGGATTTGCTGGGTCACCTGCCCGCCGCCGGCGTCGGATTGTCCATGCAGCAGGTTGGCGATCGAGGTGAGCGTCGGTGCCACGGGATCGGGATCCCTGCCGTCAGCGAAGATCACGGTACCCACCATGCTCATGATGAGCTCACGTTCACTGTCGTCGAGCTTCGTCCCGGCCCGCTTGAGTGCCTGCCAGGTCAGGTTGCCCGTGAACGGAACCTTGTTTTTGACGCCCGGATTTTCTGACTTCTTGCCAGCATCCAGGATTGATGGCTTGTCGGTCTTGCAGCGCTGTTCTGCATCCGCATAGTCCGACGCGATACCCAGGCTTACAGCGACGTCCTGGCATGCCTTGTTGGTGCTGAAATTGGTTGCTTCCGAGGCGCTGCGCACCAGGGCGGTTGCGATCGAACACGTATTCTTGTTCTGGCCGTTCACCATCTCGGCCAGGTGGTGAAAGCGCGAACTGATGCTGCCCAGGAGTGGGGACACGGTGTCGAGGGCCAGCTGGAATGCAATGCCTGGTAGCGCCGAGGTGACGTTTTTCAGCATCTCCTTCAACTGGGCCGAAGAGATGTGGGAGAAGGCGCCACCGAACGCGTCGATGCCGCTGCAGCCGCCGCGAGCCTCGGGAAGATCGATGGCGATCAGCTGGTAGGTCTTGTTCGGGGCGCGCAGCATCAGATTGCCGCCGCTGTAGGTATTGAATACCTGGCCGCGGAAGGCACCGGGAGCGGTGTAGTTGCCGATGATGGACAGGTCCTTGAACATCTTGTCCGTTTCGGCGTTCAGGTCTCCAGCGCAGGCCGGCACGGAGAGTGCAAGCGAGCCCAGCGCAATCGTGATGCGAGAAAGACGTGCAGACATGCTGACCTCCTATTGAGACAGGGCAATGGTGCCAGGAGCGCCCGGTTTCGTGGCGATGGTGACGATCCGCTCGACGAGTTCGTTCTCGGACAGCACGCCGAACCCCACAGGGACGATCGTCCCGCTGGACGGATGGGCAAGGAACAGCGCGGGCACCTGCTTGACGTTGAGCGCCTGTGAGATGCCGTTGTCCCCGCGAGGATTCGGAAATGGCGGCACTCTGCCGCCATCGAGGCTGATGGCGGACACCTGCAAGCCATAGCGTTGCTCGAACGCCTTCAGTACGGGCGCGAAAGCGTGGCAGTACTGGCAGTCGCCACGGAAGAAAAACAGAAGAATGTGTTCTTGGGCCAATGCATCCAGTTGGGTGCGCTTCTCGGCAACTTGCTGGCGCTCGTAGACCTCGACGGCAAATGTCGACGATGGCCGGCCTCGAGAGCTTGGATCGAGAGACGGCGACATCCAGGCCACGCGCCGGGCAACGTCCGCAAAGTGCGAAGCGTTGCCAAGAATGCGTGCCTCCAGATCCAGGTAGGCACGCACGTTCTCGCCTGTCGGC
>DASVVD010000860.1:0-8050 GCA_036386715.1 Pseudoduganella sp. | reverse complement strand
CAGCTCAAGGGCGCGGAGATCGACAACCGCCGCCTTCAGCAGCGCCTCTGGTGGCTGCTGGCGCTGGCGTTCGGCCTGGCGGCGGCGGCGATCGGCATGTTGTACCGCAAGGTGCGCAACGCCAACGCGCAGCTGGAGCAGAAAAACCTCGCGCTCAAGGCGCAATCGTCGCTCGATCCGCTGACGGCGCTGTACAACCGCCGCCACTTCCAGGAATTCATGCGCGGCCTGCAACCGGCCGCCAAGCCGGACAAGGCCGACATGGAGCGGCGCGTCGAGCACCGCAACGACGTCGTCGGCGCGCTGTTCCTGCTCGATGTCGACCACTTCAAGCACATCAACGATACCTACGGCCACGCCGGCGGCGACGCCGTGCTGAAAATGATCGCCGAGAACTTGCGCGTGGCGCTGCGCGAGACCGACATGATCGTGCGCTGGGGCGGCGAGGAATTCCTGGCGTTCCTGCCGGCGGTACCGCGCGGCGGCCTCGACGACGTGGCGCAGCGCATCCTGCACGGCATCGCTTCGCAAACGCTGGCTTATGGCGGCAAGACCCTGCAGGTCAATGTCTCGGTGGGGTTCGCGCCCTACCCGCTGGCACCGGGCGGCACGCCGCTGTCGTGGGAGCGCGCGGTCAACCTGGTCGACATGGCGCTGTACATGGCCAAGTCGCACGGCCGCAACCGCGCGTATGGCGTGCGCGGCTTCGCCAACCTGGAGCAGACCACGCTGGAAGCGATCGAGCAGGATCTTGAAGGGGCCTGGCGCAACGGCTTCGTGGAGCTGGCCGTGGTAGCGGGCGATACGCTGCAGACAACGAACGGGACGGGCATGGCGCTGAAAGCGCGCTGAGCCGGGCGCCTTGGTGGGCTTCGGCCGCCGGAGCGGCCGTCTGGTGAGCTACGGCCGCCGGGCGGCCGTGTCGGTGAAACCGCCGCCTTACTTCGGCTTGCTTTTTTCGGCGTCTTCCCGCCGCGCCGCCTCGGCGCTGGCCTGGACTTTCTCGCCGGCCCGTTCGAGCTTCTCGCCCACCACCTCGGCCGCCTTGTTCAGGTTTTCACCCGCCTTCTCGGCTGCCTGGTCCAGCTCGCGGCCGGTTTCCCTGGCCGCCTGCTGGAAGTCTTCGCGCGCCTTTTCCAGGTGCACGGCCGCCTTTTCCGTGGCCTGGTCGAGCTCCTTGCCGGCGCGCTCGGCCGGGCCATCGACCCGGCGGTTGTCTTCCCGGTCGCCATCTTTATGGCAACCGGCCAGTACCAGCAGCAGGGCCAGCGAACCGGCCGTCAGCAATCGTGATGTGTGTCGCATAGTTCCTCCCTGGCGGGCAGCTTAACAAACTTCGCCGCCGTGCCACCGTCCCGCAGCGCCACGGCGATGGTTACCCGCAGCGCTGGCCGGCCCATTCCCGGCCGGCTGCCATGCAGGCGTGCTGCTCGCGCTCGAGCCGGACGGCCCTGTCGCGCAACATGGCGCAATCGCTGGCGCCCTGCGCGGCGCACTGGCCGGCAAGGCCGATCGCGCTGCGGTAGTTGCCTTGTGCGAGCTCGCGTTCGGCTTCCGCCCGCAGGCGCCGTGCTTCGCCGCTGCCGGCAGCGGCCACCGATGCCGATACCGGGGCCGCAACTGGCGCCGAAGCGGTGCGCGGCGGCATGGTCGACAGCGGCGGCGGGTAGCCGCCCTGCCCGGCCGGATCGGCCTGGCTGGGCGGCGCCGCTGCCGGCCCGCCCTGCACGGTACCTTCCAGCAACGTGGACTCCAGCATCCGCGACAACGATTCGCGCAGCGCCTCGATACGCGGCCGGGTTTCCGGCCGGTCCAGCTTTTCGGCCGCCTTCAATTTGGCTTCCACGCATGCGCGGTCTTTCCTCTCCAGGCAGGCGTTGGCATCGTCCAGCAGTTTTTCGGCGCGGCGCACGTCGATCCGGTCGCGCCATTCGCGGGTCTGGTCGTCCTCGTTCCAGCGTTTGACGAAAGTGGCCAGGCGCGACGATGCCTTGTCGAGCGCATTGGTGGCCAGCGCGGTCTCCAGCGCGGCCCGCGTATCGGTCCATGCCCTGGCGCGCTGGCTTTTTTTCTCGCAGGCCGGCGCCGTGGCGGCGATGGCCTTTTGCAGGCGTGCCAGCTGGGCCGCATCGGCCTTGGTGCCGCGCAGTTCCTTCAGCGCCGCGCGCGCATCGGTGATGCGACACTCTTCCGTCAACGCGATGGCGTCGTCGACCTTGTCGTCCAGTTTCTTCGACGGATCGCCCGGCTTGACCAGGAACCATATCGCCAGCAGCAGCAGCGCGACAAAGATCCAGGTGCCCTTGCCGACCGGCTTGCGCACCGGCGGCAGCGACGGCCCGGCGCTGGCGCCGCTGCCAGGCGGCCGGGGCACGCCGGCGGCCGGCTGCGGCTGCTGGTAGGGCGGCGGCTGCGCCGGGCCGGGGCGCGTTGCCGCCGCGGGTGGCACGGCAGCGGCCGGCGGCGGAGCTGAAGCAGCCGGCGGAGGCGTGGGCGAAGCTGCTGGCGGCGCAGGCGGCGAAACCGGCTTCGGCGGCGTTGTGGCGGCGGCCGCCGGCCGTGCCGGTGCAGGTGCCGGCGCCGGTGCGGCAGCCTGCCCGGTACCGCACCACGGGCAGAACCGCACGGCGCGCGGGAAGCCGCGGCCGCAAGCGGCGTTGATGCAACGGAAAGGACTGGAAGATTCAGACGTCAAGACTTACTCCGGATCGGGAATGTCATCCGTGGGATCGGGAATCGACGCCGCGAACAGCGGCGCCAGTTCCGCCACCGCACCGGCAGGCTGCCATCCGTCCACGTGCGGTACCCAGCGCATGTTCCACACCTTGGTGGCGGCATTGACTTCGCCGAGCGCGATGCGCTGGACCAGTTCGGCCACCGTGTACGGCCCCTGCTGCGTGCGGTTGACGAAGACCTTGAACAGCGCGGGCGCGCCGGCCACGGCGGCCGCTGCCGCGCCGCCGAAAGCGTCATACAGGCCAGCCGTGGCCTTGCCCAGCGATACGCCGCCATCGGCTGCGGCGCCCTCGAGCAGTGTCTTCGCGGCGGCTTCGCCGTTCAGGAACTGGGCGCGCGGCACGCGCTTGTCGATGCTCTGCTGGACTTCCCATGCGTAGGCGTCGGACGCCGATCCCGGCACCGGCTCGCTCCATTGCGGCAGCAGTTCGACGGCACGCTCGAACATCCCTGCCAGCGACGGCTCGGCCGCTACCGCGCGGCGCAGCCATTCATCGTGCAGCCGCTTCGCCGTGATGTTCGGCAGCGACGGCGACGGCAGCTCGGCGCCGGTTTCGTCCACCTCCAGGCGCGGCTGGTACACGCGCTGCTGGTAATGGCGCATCAGCGCGGCCAGCAGCAGGAACTGGTGCGGCCCCAGCCGGGCCAGGCGCTGCCGCACGGTGGCGAGGATCTGTTCGCGGTAATACGACGGCAGGCCGTTCGAGCGCACCGCGTACTCGTTGCCGACCTGCAGCCATTCGCCCGAGCCCTGCTCCACCTCGAACAGGTACTGGCCGCGCGGCTGGAACGATGCCTCGCGGTCGGCCAGGTCGGCCTTGCGCTTGAGCACCCCAAGCGACACGGCCTGCAGGAACCACTCGTAATCGTCGGCCAGCCGGTTCAGTTCATCCATGCCGGGCGCGATCGGGTGGCGGAAGCGCGTCGCGTCGAAGTGCAGGTGCGTGGGGATCTTCGGGTTCTCGATCTGGTACGAAGTGCGCCACGTGGGCAGCCCGCGCAGCACCGTCATCGGGAAGCCGGACAGTTCGATGTAGCACACCGCCCGGCCCTTGACGCCCGTGTTGACGATATTGACCGCATCGCCGTTGAAGTAGCCGGTGGGGGCGGCGGCACGGATCTCGGTTTCAAGCCGCTTCCAGGCATTCACGTCGCCCACGCCGACGAAGCACTTGAACTGGTCGCCGCCCGGCGTGAACTCGGCCGAGAAGCGCGCGTTCACCCACGGCATGGCGCTCTTGAGCCATTCGGCGAACACGCGCTGGCGCTCCGGCACCGGCATGGCCAGCAGCCGCTCCAGCAGCGGATCGACCGGCTCTGCACCGGCTTCCTCGCTGGACAGCTGCGTCTGCGCGCGGCGGAACAGTTTCAGCAGCAGCGAAGAGCGCAACTTCTCGTCGCCCAGCTGCGGGAACAGCCGCGCCGAGCCGCCGAATTCCAGCAACACTTCCTCGCTCCACGCCGACACGTCGCCGGTCAGCTTCACCGGCGGTGCCAGGTCGTCGCTTGCCAGCTTCATGTAGGTGGCATGTTCGTGCTGCGCATCGGCGCGCAGCTGCGCCACGCGCTGGTCCACCGCGCCCAGCATCGCTTCCACGCAGCGCCGCCCTTCCTGGAACTCGCCGGCGATGCCGGACCACACGGCCTGGCCCTTTTCGTCGACCGACAGTGGCTCGCCCAGCCAGGACGACGCTTGCCGCAGCACCTCGGCCGACTGCCCGGCGGTGACTGACAAAAGGTGGAACCGCAGGTAATCGGAAATGTCGCGTTTCAGGTGCACGATCACCTCGCGCGCCTGCGCGCCGGCATTGATCCACTTGTTGGCGGCCTGCGACAGGTTGTTCAGCGACTCCTCGACCTGGCGGGTGCGCAGCGCATCGCGCATGTCGCGGTAGCGGCGCTCGTTGTGCTCCATGCGCGGAATGTCGCGCTGGGCCACGCGGGCCTTGATCTGCTCGAGCAGCGACAGCACGAATTCCAGGCCGCCCTGGCGGCGGTCGTCCAGCAGCCCATACAGCCGCCCGCGCACGCGCCCCTTCAGCCGCATCACGAGTTCCTGGGTGTGGCGCTTGAGCCGGTCCTCGCTGGTCTCGGCGGTGGCCCCGGCCTCGCGGATCGCGTCGCGTTCCAGCTGCGGCAGCAGTTCGGCGATCTTGGCACGCCATTCCTTCAGGTCGTAGCCGCCGGTGATGCGGTCGATCTCGGTCTGCACCTTCGATTCCACCCGTTCGAGCAGCGAGCGCTGGTCCTTGTCCATCAGCAGCTGGTCGGTCAGCGCGTATTCCTGGAACGGCGTCACCTCCACCGTGCCCTTCTTGAAATCGGGGAATTCGTCGAACGGCCGCTCGGCCAGCCACATCTGTTCGCGCATGAAGATGTCGCGCTCGCCGTCGCCGGCGCGCCGCGCCGGCGCCCCGTCGGTGCCGATAATGCCGAAGAAGGCCTTGACCATCAGCGCCGCGAGTTCATAGGCGCGGATGTCCTCGCGCAGGCTTTGCTGCGTGTCGAGCACCGACTGGCCGAACGCCGAATACGCTTTCGAGTACGACAGGCGCATGTCGCCGAAGCGCGCCTCCGGCACCTTGGGGTTGAACGGGCCCAGCTTGTGCTGCTGCTGGTTGACCGCCACCGAGCGCTTGCGGTTGGCGAAATCGGCCGAGGCGAAATCCTCGAACAGCGAATCGGCCACCATCTGGTAGGCATCCTTGACGTCCTGCGTGGCCTTGTTCGCCAGGTTGGCCGTGTCGACGAAATACACATCGTCGTACGGCGCGCCGCGGCCGACCAGGCTGTCGGGGTCGGCCCAGCGCACCTGCGCGTTCATGTCGCGCATCGCCGTTTCCATTTCCATCAGCGTGGCGTAGGCATTGGCCTCGGTGCGTTCCTTGTTGGCGCGCGCATAGCCGGTGGGCATGAACATCACCAGGTCGACCTGGCTGTCGGCCACTTCCTGGCGTGCGATCGCCTTGGCCAGCCAGCCCAGGTCGAGCGCGGTACCGGCCCCGGTGCCGCCCGCATTCGACGCGATGACGACGATGCGGAACTTGGACGTGTCGACCTGCAGGCCGAGACGCTGGTAATTGTCCTTGCGCTCGATGCCGGCGTTCGACGCCAGGAAATTGAGCGCGCCCTTGATGCGGCCGCGCAGCTTCGGGTACTTGTCGAACAGGTACAGGCGCGCCACGGCGCGGATCTGGCCCGCGCCCAGCGACGGATCGATGCCCAGCGAACGCAGCTTCTTCGGCCGCAGCGGCATCCAGCTTTCGATCAGCGGAAAGCGTGCCAGGCTGTCGTCGGACTCGTGGTACTGCTGCAGGTCGATCGGCTCGACCAGCCGCTCCTCGTCGCCCAGCTTGACCAGTTCATACCACGGGTCGGTGCGCTGCGATTTGCCCTCGTCGATGACGGCGCCGCTGTCCAGGTCGATGTGCAGGAAGCGCGCGACGGGAAATTCGCCGATCGATTCGACCCGTGCGGGATGGTGCCGGTTCCACACGGCGGACAGGATCCGGCGCCGGATCCGCATCATCACTTCCATGCCGGTGCCGCCGGCGCCGATGAACAGCGTCGGCCGCAGGTCGACTTTCAGCTCTGTCTTCTTGCCGATCGGTTCCACGGCCTACCTCCGTCCGGTGAACAGGGCGCCGGCAATGGCGGCGATGCCGAACACCAGCAGCGTGCCGGTGATCGCCACGCTCAGGAACTTGGTCGAATTGACGAAGCCCAGCACCACGGCGGCGGACAGGAACGCCAGTCCGAAGAACAGCAGCCAGCCGGCCGTATCGGCCGACGACGGCGCCACGCGGCGGCGCACCAGGTGGTTGGCGAACGCGTTGCGGGCAAAGAAGAAGATCACCAGCAGGAACAGGAACACCGCGCCGCCGATGGCGATGTCGCGCGTGGAGGTATCGGTGGCCGGCACCTGCCCTTCCGGCGCGACCTCGATGCCGGTGCCGTTGGCCGTGCTGTTTCCTGCACTGTTCCCTGTGCCGCTGCCGGTGGCGCCAGGCTGCGGCGGCGTGGTGGACAGCGTGCCGTCGCCGACCGGCGCCGGCGCTGGTTTGTCTTCCGGGATCCGGAAACCGGGATCGCGCTGGGGTTCGTTCGCTTGCATGGTTATCCTCTGGTTTTTTATCTGCCAAGGCGAACGCTGGCGCCTTCGCGCACGTTCGCCAACTGGTGTCCGAACAATGTGGTGCGCAGTTCCGCGACCTGGTCGCCAGCCGCGTCATGCAGCGGGGTCCTGGCGCCGGCTTTGGTGTGCAGCGTGCGCGGTTCGCCATTGACGGTGACGAGCACCTTGCGGCCCCGCGTGGCTGCCACGAGCAGCACGCCGCCTGCCGCCAGCAGCGCGAACAGGCCGCCGATCGCCGCCAGCAGCGGGCCGGAGCCATGCTGCAGCCGCACTTCGACGGGCAGCACGGCGCGCGAGTGGGCGATCTCGGCAGGCGGCGTGAAGATATCCGGCAGCGGGTCGCCCGGGAACAGCTCCGCCATCCGCGCGCGGAACGCTTGCGACAGTTCCAGCTGCTGGTTGGCCAGCCGCACTTCGATCCGCCCCGGCAGCACCTGCGCCGAACCGGCCGCCGACAGCGTCGCCAGCGACCACTTGCCCGGCAGGTTCGCCACCGGCAGTGTCAGCGA
The DNA here is from genome assembly GCA_036386715.1 of Pseudoduganella sp. Taxonomy (GTDB): domain Bacteria; phylum Pseudomonadota; class Gammaproteobacteria; order Burkholderiales; family Burkholderiaceae_D; genus Rugamonas. The sequence continues at coordinate 670 of DASVVD010000860.1, read as the reverse complement.
CGATGCCAGCGGCTGCGGCCGGCCCGGCGCCAGGTCGCGCACCGTGGCCGTCTGCAATGCGACCGGCCTGGTTTCGCCGGCCAGCGTGGCCTGCGCGCTGATATCGGCCGCCTTGATGGTGTACGGATACATGGTATTTTCCAGGCGCCAGGTGATGCGCGCCGAAGGAGACGACGTTGTGCCGGCCGGCATGGCGGCGTCGAGCTCGGCACGCAGACGACCGTCCGGCAGCACCGTGTAGCGCACGCCGGGCGTGTTCTCCACGCGGGCGGGCACCAGGCGCACGGTGTCCTGGTCCAGCGGCTTCAGGCGCGCGGGCGTTTCGGTGATGACCTGTTTCAGCCGGCCGCTGGCCAGCAGCGCATCGAGTTCGCGGACGCCCTGCTCCTGCACGGCGAACACGTAGACCATCAGGCCGCCGGCGCGGTACTGCGCGCCCTGCACCGGCATCTTCAGGGGAAAGGCCAGCGCCTTGCGGATCGCCTTGCCCTCGTGGATCAGCTGGTAGAACTCGCGGTTGCGACGCGCCGTGGCCTGGTCGTTGTTCGGGCTGTTGCGGTTGTTCGTGAACAGCCACACCACGCCGGGCTTGCCGCCCAGCGCGCCGTCGATCGCGCTGCCCACCGCTTCGCCCAGATCGGTATCGGCCATGGCCTTGCCGCCCGGCTTG
>DASVVD010000859.1:0-8450 GCA_036386715.1 Pseudoduganella sp. | reverse complement strand
GGGCCTCACGCACAACATCGTGCTGCCGCTGCTGGCGCGCAAGCGCCCGGCGATCCGCGATTTCGTCGAGAAATTCGGCCTGTACCTGCCGCCGCTGTCCGCCTCGGTGATCTACATCGTGCTGGTGGCCGTTTCGCACCTGGCGATCGATCACCCGCGCAAGGGCGAGCTGGGCGAAATGTTCGGCGCCGTGCATTACCTGGCCACGGTGTTTGCCGCCTACTTCCTAGGCATCGGCTACGGCAAGCGGCCCATCTTCGAAACCCCGGCCGACGCCCGCCGCGTGGGCACGCTGTTCGCCATGCTGCTGGTGTTCCTGCTGATGACCGCATGGCTGCTGAGCGCCGGTGCCGGCGCCGGCGCCTACCTGGGCGTGCACCCGGACGGCGGCAAGGGCTAGCCGGCCCTGACGTTATTCGCCGCCGGCTTTCTTGCGGTCGTGGTGCCACAGCACGTCGCTGCCGCCGGCAAAGCGGTTCAGCACGCGGGCCAGCACGAACAGCAGGTCGGACAGCCGGTTGACGTACTGGCGCGGGTGGTCGTGCAGGGTTTCCTCGCTGCCCAGGGTGACGATGCTGCGCTCGGCACGCCGGCACACAGTGCGGCACACGTGGGCCAGCGATGCGGCGCGCGAGCCGGCCGGCAGGATGAATTCCGTCAGCGCCGGCAGCGTGCCGTTGTATTTCTCCAGCAGCGCATCGAGCCGCTCCACGTGCTCTTCCTTGATCAGCTGGTAGCCAGGAATGCACAGTTCGCCGCCCAGGTCGAACAGGTCGTGCTGGATCATCACCAGTTCCGCGCGCAGCGCATCGGGAAGCGGCTCGCACAGCAGCACGCCCAGGTGCGAATTCAGTTCGTCGACATCGCCCATCGCATGCACGCGCACGCTGTCCTTGCGGGTGCGGCTGCCGTCGCCCAGGCCGGTGGTGCCGTTGTCGCCCGTGCGGGTGGCGATCTTCGATAGCCGGTTGCCCATGCTCGTCTCCAGTATTGAAAGGTGCGAGCATACGCCAGAATCGCCATGGCCGGGCATTCGTGGCCCTGCCGTTCGTGACCATGTTGCGCCGTTTCGTCCTACAATCGGCCCATGACCGCGCCGCTCTCCAGCCAGGCACCTTTCACGCCAGACCGCCAGCGCAACGTGGCACGGGCATTGTGCGCCGTGCTGCCGCCGGGCTGCGTGCTGTCCCGCCTCGAGGACACCCGGCCGTACGAGTGCGATGGCCTGTCCGCGTTCCGCCAGCCGCCCATGCTCGTGGCGCTGCCGGAGAACGAGGCGCAGGTGTTGGCGGTGCTGGGTGTCTGCCGTGCCATGAACGTGCCGATCGTGCCGCGCGGCGCTGGCACCGGCCTGTCCGGCGGCGCGATGCCGGTCGCCGATGGCGTGGTGCTGTCCACCGCCCGGTTGAACCGCATCGTCCGGCTCGATGCGCGGGCGCGCACCGCTGTCGTGCAGCCCGGCGTGCGCAATCTGGCCATTTCCGAGGCGGCCGCTCCATACGGCCTGTATTACGCACCCGACCCGTCGTCGCAGATCGCCTGCACGATCGGCGGCAACGTGGCGGAGAACTCGGGTGGCGTGCACTGCCTGAAATACGGCCTCACGGTGCACAACGTGCTGCGCGTGCGCGTGGCCACGATCGGCGGCGACCTGGTCGAACTGGGCAGCGAGGCGCCGGATGCGCCGGGCCTCGACCTGCTGTCGGTGTTCATCGGTTCCGAAGGCATGCTGGGCATCGTTACCGAAGTGACCGTGAAGCTGGTGCCGAAGCCGGCGCTGCAGCGCGTGATCATGGCGTCGTTCGGCGACATCGTTACCGGCGCCAACGCCGTGGCGAGCGTGATCGCGGCCGGCATCATCCCGGCCGGCCTGGAGATGATGGACCAGACATCGGTGCGGATGGTCGAGCCGTTCGTCAACGCCGGCTACGACCTCGCCGCGGCGGCGATCCTGCTGTGCGAGGCGGACGGCACCGAGGCGGAGGTGGCGGACGAGATCGCACACATGACGGCCGTGCTGCGCGAGGCCGGCGCCAGCGCCATCACGGTGTCGTCGACCGAGGCCGAGCGGCTCAAATTCTGGTCCGGGCGCAAGAATGCGTTTCCGGCCGCCGGCCGCATCTCGCCCGATTACTACTGCATGGACGGCACCATCCCGCGCAAGCACCTGGCCCATGTCCTGGCGGGCATCGCCCGGATGGAAGTCAAGTATGGCCTGCGCTGCGCCAATGTGTTCCATGCCGGCGACGGCAACCTGCACCCGCTGATCCTGTTCGATGCCAACCTGCCGGACCAGCTGGCCCGCGCGGAAAGCTTCGGCGCCGAGATCCTTGCCCTGTGCGTGGCCGTGGGCGGCACGATCACCGGCGAGCATGGCGTGGGCATCGAGAAGATCGATTCGATGTGCGTGCAGTTCACGCCCGTCGAGCTGGCCGCGTTCTTCGGCGTCAAGCGGGCATTCGACCCGCCATCGCTGCTCAACCCCGGCAAGGCGATTCCCACGCTGCACCGCTGCGCCGAATTCGGCCGCCTGCGGGTGACCAACGGCGTGCTGCCGCACCCCGAGCTGCCACGGTTCTAGGGCAGGCCGGCTTCAGCCGCCCAGCAGCGCGTCGATATCGGCGGCGATGTCTTCCGGCTTCGTCGCCGGACCATAGCGCTTGGCCACGGTGCCGTCCTTGCGGACCAGGAACTTGGTGAAGTTCCATTTGATGCCTTCGGTGCCCAGCAGGCCCGGGGCGTTTTTCTTCAGGTGCCGGAACAGCGGATGCGCGGCGGCGCCGTTCACGTCGATCTTGGCGAACAGCGGGAACGTGACGCCATAGTTCTTTTCGCAGAACGCGCCGATTTCCTCGTGCGAGCCCTTTTCCTGCGCGCCGAACTGGTTGCACGGAAAGCCCAGCACCGCGAAGCCGCGCGCCTGGAACCGTTCATGCAGCTTTTCCAGGCCGGCATACTGTGGCGTGAAGCCGCAGGCGCTGGCGGTGTTGACGATCAGCAGCACCTGGTCCTGGTACCGGGCCAGGTCGACCGGCTGGCCGGCCAGGCCTGCGGCGGAAAAATCGAATACGGTGTCCATGGGCTCTTTCAGATCAGGCCGAGATGCTCGGTGCCGGACGACAGGTCGCGGTTTTTCGCACCCTTGCCTTCGAGCTTGATTGCCAGGCGCAGGTCGTTGACGGAATCGGCATTGCGCAGCGCATCCTCGTAGCTGATCCTGTCCGCCTCGTACAGGTCGAACAGCGCCTGGTCGAAGGTCTGCATGCCCAGCTCGCGCGACTTCTTCATCAGCTCCTTGATCTCGTGCACCTTGCCCTGGAAGATCAGGTCGGACACCAGCGGCGAGTTCAGCATGATCTCGATCGCCACGGCGCGGCCGCGGCTTTCCTTGAGTGGGATCAGGCGCTGCGAGATCATGCCCTTCAGGTTCAGCGACAGGTCCATCAGCAGCTGCTGGCGGCGCTCCTCCGGGAAGAAGTTGATGATGCGGTCCAGCGCCTGGTTGGCACTGTTGGCATGCAGCGTTGCCAGGCACAGGTGGCCCGTCTCGGCAAAGGCGATCGCATGGTCCATCGTTTCGCGGTCGCGGATCTCGCCGATCTGGATCACGTCCGGCGCCTGGCGCAGCGTGTTCTTCAGGGCGATTTCCCAGTCTTCGGTATCGACGCCCACCTCGCGCTGCGTGACGATGCAGTTGCGGTGCGGGTGCACGAATTCCACCGGGTCCTCGATCGTGATGATATGGCCGTAACTATGTTCGTTGCGGTAGCCGACCATCGCCGCCAGCGTGGTCGACTTGCCGGAGCCGGTGGCGCCGACCATGATCACCAGGCCGCGCTTGGACATCACCACATCCTTCAGCACCGGCGGCAGGGCCAGTTCGTCGAGGTCGGGGATCTTGCTGTTGATGGTGCGCAGTACCATGCCCACGGCGCTCATCTGCACGAAAGCGGACACGCGGAAGCGCCCCAGGTCGCCGGGGCTGATCGCGAAGTTCGCTTCCTTGCTCTGCTCGAAGCCGGCCGCCTGCTTGTCGTTCATGATCGACCGTGCCAGGTCGGCCGTGTGGGCGGCCGTCAGCGGCTGGCTTGATACGGGCGTGAGCTTGCCGTCGATCTTCATGGCCGGCGGGAAGCCGGCGGTAATGAACAGGTCCGAGCCTTTCTTGCCGATCATCAGGCGCAGCAGGTCGAACATGAATTTACTGGCCTGGTCGCGTTCCATGGCGTTTTCCTCGTTGATCAGCCGGGGAAGTTTTCGGGGATCTTGGCGGCCGAGCGGGCAGTGGCGGCCGAGATCACGTTGCGGCGCACCAGGTCCGTCAGGTTCTGGTCCAGCGTCTGCATGCCCATGTTGCTGCCGGTCTGGATCGCCGAGTACATCTGCGCGATCTTCGCTTCGCGGATCAGGTTGCGGATCGCCGGCGTGCCCACCATGATTTCGTGCGCGGCCACGCGGCCGGCGCCATCCTTGGTTTTCAGCAGCGTTTGCGAGATCACGGCCTGCAGCGATTCGGACAGCATCGCCCGCACCATTTCCTTTTCCTCGGCGGGGAACACGTCGACGATGCGGTCGATCGTTTTCGCGGCGGACGAGGTGTGCAGCGTGCCGAACACCAGGTGGCCGGTCTCGGCGGCGGACAGCGCCAGGCGGATCGTTTCCAGGTCGCGCAGTTCGCCCACCAGGATCGCATCCGGGTCCTCGCGCAGCGCCGAGCGCAGCGCATTGCTGAACGACAGCGTGTGCGGGCCCACTTCGCGCTGGTTGATCAGGCACTTCTTCGATTCGTGCACGAATTCGATCGGGTCCTCGATCGTGAGGATGTGGCCGTATTCATGTTCGTTCAGGTGGTTCACCATGGCCGCCAGCGTGGTGGACTTGCCGGAACCGGTGGGGCCGGTAACCAGCACCAGGCCGCGCGGCTTGAGGGCGAAGTCGCCGAAGATCTTCGGCGCGTTCAGGTCCTGCAGCGAAAGGATCTTCGACGGGATCGTGCGCAGCACGGCCGATGCGCCGCGGTCCTGGTTGTAGGCGTTGACGCGGAAGCGGGCCAGGCCGGGAATGGCGAAGCTGAAATCGACTTCCAGCATTTCCTCGTAGGCCTTGCGCTGCGAATCGTTCATGATGTCATAGATCATGCGGTGCACGGCCTTGTGGTCCAGCGCATCGACATTCAGGCGGCGCACGTCCCCGTGCACGCGGATCATCGGCGGCAGGCCGGCCGACAGGTGCAGGTCGGAAGCCTTGTTCTTCACTGAGAACGCGAGCAGATCGGAGATGTCCATTTATAATCCCTGTGCCTTGAAAATAACGCCAGCTGTCCGCCGGCCCGCCTGATTATGTCCGCAATACCAGATCGTTTGCAAGCTGTCGAAAATGCCATTGTGTCTGCCTGCCAAGAGGCGGGGCGCGCGCCTGGGGGCGTGCAGCTGCTGGCCGTCTCGAAGACCTTCGGGCCCGATGCGGTGCTCGCCGCGGCCGGGGCCGGGCAGCGCGCCTTCGGCGAGAACTACGTGCAGGAGGGCGTCGACAAGATCAGGGCCCTGGCCGGCGCATTGCCGCAAACGCGCCTGGTGTGGCATTTCATCGGCCCGATACAAAGCAACAAGACACGGCCCATTGCCGAGCATTTCGACTGGGTGCACACGGTGGAGCGCGAGAAGATCGCCGAGCGGCTTTCCGCGCAGCGGCCACCGGCGCTGGGCCCGCTGAACGTGTGCGTGCAGGTCAACATCAGCGGCGAGGCCAGCAAGAGTGGCGCCGCCCCTGGCGAGGTGGCGGCGCTGGCCGACGCGGTGGCGCGCCTGCCGAACCTGCGGCTGCGCGGGCTGATGGCGATCCCGGAACCGGCCGAGGATTTCACGGCGCAGCGCGCGGCCTTTGCCGCGCTGCGCGGGATTTACGAAGGGTTGCGCGGCCGCTTCGGGCCGGACTTCGATACGCTGTCGATGGGCATGTCCGCGGACATGCGGGCGGCGATCTTCGAAGGCGCCACGATCGTCCGCGTCGGCAGCGCGATCTTCGGCGCGCGCAATTACGAGCAATAGACGACTGATACAAGCAACCAATAACAAGGGACTCCTCATGAAGATTGCATTCGTTGGCGGCGGCAACATGGCCGCCGCGCTGATCGCGGGCCTGGCGGGCAAGGTGACGCCGGGCGCCAATATCCACGTCGTCGATCCAAACCCGGCCGCGCTGGAAGCGCTGCATGGCCGCCACGGCGTGACCACGGCGGCGTCGATCGATGCCGCCGTGACCGAAGCCGAGGTGATCGTGCTGGCGGTGAAGCCGCAGAGCATGCGCGAAGCCGTGGCGCCGCTGGTGCCCTTGCTGGCCGGCGCCGGTCGTGCGCCGCTGGTGCTGTCGATTGCCGCAGGCATCCGCAGCGCCGACCTGTCGCGCTGGCTCGGCGGCTACGGCGCGATCGTGCGCTGCATGCCGAACACGCCGGCGCTGATCGGCATGGGCATCGCCGGCCTTGTCGCCTCGAGCGGCGTGACCGAAGCGCAGCGGCTGGCGGCCGACCAGGTATTGCGGGCGGTCGGCGCCACCGTGTGGCTCGACGACGAGGCGAAGATCGATGCGGTGACCGGCGTTTCCGGCAGCGGTCCTGCCTATGTGTTCTACTTCATCGAGGCGATGCAGCAGGCCGCCGTCGAGCTGGGCCTGACGGCGCAGCAGGGCCTGGAACTGGCCAAGGCCACATTCACCGGCGCCGCGCAGCTGGCCGCCCAGTCGGAGGAACCGGTGGCGCTGCTGCGCGAACGCGTGACGTCGAAGGGCGGCACCACGTACGCGGCGCTGGCCAGCATGGAGGAGAGCGGCGTGAAGGCGGCCATCGTCACCGCCGTAAAGGCCGCCGCGGCACGCGGCAAGGAACTGGGCGAACAGATGGGCAACGACGGCTGAAGCCGCATCAAGCCCGGAAAGAGGGCTTGAAAATAACAACGGCCCGCAGCGCGGGCCGTTGTTGCGTGGCTGAGGAGATCAGTCGCGCGAAATGATCACGCCGGCCAGCAGGCCGACGACGCCGCCGATCACGACCGCGCGCCATGGATTGTCGTGCACATACGTGTCTGCGGACTGGGCGGCCAGCTTGCCTTTTGCCAGCGCGCTGTCTTCCAGCGTCAGCAGGTTGGTCTTCGCGCTGCGCAGGGTTTCCTTGAACTGCGACTTGGCTTCCTCGGCGCCGTCCGCGGTGGAACTGGCCGCACTGCGCAGCCACTGTTCGGCGTCGCCGATCGCGGTTTTCAAATCGCTCATCAGGCGCTCGCGCGCCACGCCCGTGTCGCTGCCGATCGTGCCGCTGCCAGCGGTAGGGGTATTCGTCGTCTGATCCATGGTCGCCTCGTGTTTGGATTGTTGGTGGAACTCTGGTTACAGGCGGCTGCCGCTTGCTGGGAATTGCATCGTCACAATTTTGTGCGCAACTTTGTCCATGCGTCGGATGTCAGCGCAGAGCGAAGTCGAGCACGATCCCGGCAAATACGGCCGCTCCCAGATAGTTATTGTGACGGAATGCCGCAAAGCATGGCGCACGCTCGCGTTCACGGATCAGGAAGTAGTGGTAGATGGCGCAGGCGGCGGCGACCGCAACGCCTGCCTGGTACCACGCACCCAGCCCGAACCAGGCCCCGGCGGCGAGCAGGATGGCCAGGTGCACGCCGTAGCACAGCATGACGATCGCCACGTCGAAGCGGCCGAAGGTGATGGCCGAGGTCTTGATGCCGATCTTCAGGTCGTCGTCGCGGTCGACCATCGCATATTCCGTGTCGTAGGCCACGGCCCAGAACACGTTGCCGAGCAGTAGCAGCCAGGCCCAGGCCGGCACTGTGTCCTGCACGGCGGCAAACGCCATCGGGATGCCGAAGCCGAAGGCAATGCCGAGGTAAGCCTGCGGGATCGCGAAGAAACGCTTGAAATACGGGTAGGTGCCGGCAATGACCAGCGCCGCCACGGACAGTTGCTTGACCAGCGCATTGAGCGGCTGGATCAGCAGGAACGCCGCCAGCGCCAGGCCGGCGGCGAGCGCCAGCGCTTCCTTGCCGCTGACGCGGCCGCTGGTGATCGGGCGGTCCGCCGTGCGCTTGACGTGGCGGTCGAAATCCTGGTCGGCATAGTCGTTGACGGCGCAGCCGGCCGAGCGCATCAGGAAAGTGCCGAGGCAGAAAATCACCAGCAGGTGCCAGTCGGGCACGCCGCCCGAGGCGAGCCACAGCGCGGACAGCGTGGGCCACAGCAGCAGCACGGTGCCGATCGGCTTGTCCAGCCGGACCAGGCGGAGATACAGCCGCAGCTTGCTGGCAGCGGGGGCAGGGGCGGGGGCGTGCATGATCGGCGCTCCTCAGGCGGTGGCTTCGATGTTGATCACGCCGGGCAGATGGATCTGGGCGATGGCTTCGCACAGCACGTCGATCGCGGCCTTGCGCGTAAAGCTCTTGCGCCAG
>DASVVD010000858.1:0-2710 GCA_036386715.1 Pseudoduganella sp. | reverse complement strand
CGCTGGTAGCATGTTTGTCCATGGCGGTCTCCTTGCTACCATTTAAACAAGGATGGCGCTCAGGCTACGTCAGCACACTGCCCAAAGGCGTGTCAGCCAACGCCGCATGTCGACCGCAAGCCGTTAGCCGTTAGCCGTTAGCCGTCAGCCGTCAGCCGTCAGCCGTCAGCGACCCGAAGCATCCAGCAAGGCGCCCACGCTGTGGAGCACGCGTTCGAGCAGCGCTTCATCGTACGGCAACCAGGGCACCGCGCCGAGCTTCTTCGGCGCCGGCCCGGGTTGCGGTTCCAGGGGCGTCCCGTCACGCAGCACCCGGCCCGTGCGCATGCTGACCTGTGCGCCGCCGGCATGCAGGTGGAACCCTTCGATCGCCACGCTGCCGGCGGCGATCTGGGCATGCAGCAGGCGTTCGAGCACCTGGCGGCGCAGCGCATGCACCCCGGACTGCTGCGACAGCAGCCGCAGCCGCGGCCAGTCAAGATCCTCCGATTCCAGCGCGATGGTTGCCACGCTGACCAGCAGGTCGACGGCGCGGCAGGCTTCCGACAGCAGGCGCGGCGGCACGTCGCCCGGCAGCAACGCCGCACGGCCCCGGGCGAAAGCGATCCTGCCGCTCGCCACGGTGCCGTCGAAACCCGGGTACATCGTGCAGGACGTGTGGAACTGCACGCGCAGGTCGCCGAAGCGGCGTGTCAGCGTCCCCTCGTCGAGCACCCAGCCTTCGCGGCGGGCCAGGCCGAGCAGGCGCACGGACGCCAGTTCGTAACCGGCGAACTGGTCGCAGCCCTGTTCGTCCCCCGGCTGCGCGACATAGAACTCGCGGAAGACCTGCCGCACGGGTTGACGCAGTCGCAGCCGCAACAGATGGCCGCGCCACGCTTCGCGCCCGGCCTCGTCCGCCTCGACCGGGTGCCACAGGGTGACGGGCGCATCGTCCGCCAGGTCCAGCGCATGCCCGGCCGCATCGGCCGGCATGTCGTTCTCGTCCAGCATGAAAGCGCCGCCTGCCGACCAGACCAGGGTGCGGGCGTGTTCCGCCAGCACCGTGCCGGCCAGCAGCCGCGCGCGCCATTCGCCGTATGGCAGCGTGAACGGGCTGCCCAGCGCCGTGTCGAAGAACGCCGCCAGCAGCGCGCGCTGCTGCCTGGGCGGCAGGCCGATGTCGCCGAGACGCAGCGCGACTTCGGGCCGCCCGGCAAGGCCGCGCTCGGCCGGTTTCACATTGCGGCCCAGCTTTTTCTCCACACCGGCGTGACGCACGACCCGCAGCGCCTCGCGCAGCGCCGCCACGCTTTCCGGCGTGGGCACGGCCTCGATGGCGTGCCCGAGGGCAATCGCCACCGACTGGGACGGCGCGGTTCGGGCGGCGGTCGGCGCGACGCAGACGGCCGGCAGCAGGCGCATGATGACGCCGCCGTACCACGGCGCGTCCAGTGTCGCCGCGACACAGGCGGCCAGGCCAAGCACTTGCGCATCGCGCGTCGTGAAGGCACCGTCGGCCTTGTACGGTACCGCGCCGGCCTGTATGCGCAGCGCGGTGTCCGCGGCATTTTCCAGCGCATCCCGGGCAAATTCCACGTATGCCGGCTCCTGCGCCAGTTCGCCGGCCAGTTCCCGCCAGCGGCGGCCCTGCACCTCCTCCAGGCCGTATGCGCTGCCGCGCGCCAGCGCCAGCATCACCCGCCTGCCGAGCGTCTTCAATGTGCCGAACTCGGCGGCCGGCAGCGCCGCGCCGGCCGCCCCTTCGACGATTTGCGCGAGCCGCGCAAGCGCATCGTCCGCGCCGGCGAGCGTGAACAGGCCAAGCAGCCTGCGGTAATCCCTGCCCCAGTCGGCCTCGCGCGGCAGCAGCGGCATGAGCGCCTCCGCCAGCGCCGCCGTGGGTGCACCCGCCAGGCAGGCGAACAGCTCCGCCAGGCTCGCCGTGCCCCGGCCAGTGTCCTTCAGCACCCGCAACGTGGCGGCCAGCATTGCGCTGTCGAGTGCCGGGACGATGCCCGATTGCGCCACCTGGCGGAAGATGTCGTCGGCAAGCGGCTGCAGCGTCTTATCGCGCAGCGCCGCATGCAGCAGCGGCCACAGGCTGCCGAGTTCGGCGGGGGTAATACCGGCGATATCGATCGGCGGGCCGGTAAAGCGGGCGTGGTCGGGCGCCGGCGCGGTCAGGCGGGCGTGCAATGCGGCGAAGGAAGTCATCACGGGAATCCGGTGGGGCGATCCGGCGATTGTGCCCGATCCATGCGCTGCGAATTCTCGCGCATTGTCACAAAGCGAGTTTGTCCTGCCCCGCATAGCAGACGAATTTTTCACCGCGTGCGAACGCCAGCAGCACCAGCCCGGCCCCGGCCGCCATGCGCACGGCGGCGGCGGTCGGTGCCGACACGCCGACAATGGCGAAGGCACCAGCCATCGCGGCCTTCTGCACCATCTCCACGCTGACGCGGCTCGTCACCAGCACGAAACCGTCGCCGCTACGCAGCGCCGGATCGCGCGCCAGCGCGCCGGCCACCTTGTCCAGCGCGTTGTGGCGGCCCACATCCTCGCGCACCACGGCCAGCCCGCCGTCCAGGTCGCACCAGGCCGCCGCATGCGTGGCCCCGGTCACCTGGCCCAGTGCCTGGCGCGACGGCAGCGCCGCCAGCGCGGCGCGCACCGCCGGCGCGGTCAGCACGGCCTTTCCGGCGACCGGCGGCAGCGTGCGGTAGACCTG
>DASVVD010000857.1:0-2436 GCA_036386715.1 Pseudoduganella sp. | reverse complement strand
CGAGCCGCCTGAAGTGCCGCTGCCCGAAGTGCCGCTGCCGCCGGTCATGCCCGAAGTGCCCGAGGCACCCGAGGTACCGCCGGTACCGGTGCCGGTAGCGCCCGTGCCCGTTGCGCCCGTGCCGGTGCCCGTTGCACCTGCGCCGGTGTCGCTACCGGTTGTACCGGTCGCGCCGGTGCCGGTTGCACCGCCGCTGGTGCCCGTGTCACCGCTGGCCCCGCTGGTCGGCGTTGCCGGTGCCGCCGGTGCCGCCGGGGTCGTGCTCGTGTCCGGCGTCACGGCCGGTGCCGTGGTATCGGTGGCCGGTGCGTCCGCATCGCGGTTCTTGCAGCCGGTCAGTGCGGCGGTACCCAGCACTGCTGCCAGGATCAGGGCGGATGGTTTACTCAGCTTCATCATATCGACTCCTTGTAAAGTGGGTTGATGGCGAAACCACTAGTTGTCGTTAGACCGCCAGGATGGTTGCCGGTTCATGACATGCCTGATAGTACTTGCCGCTGTCCCCTCAGGCTGGGGCAAGCGTTCGCAACAGGGCTGGAATCTCGGCCGATATTTCGCGTGCCAGGTAACCCAGCACGCCATACCGGATCGACAGCTGTTCACCGGCGGACGCATGCAGCGCGATCCCCCAGGCGGCAGCCTGTTCCAGCGAGGCACCGCGCGCCGCCAGGCCGGCAATGATGCCCGCCAGCGTATCGCCGGAGCCCGAAATCGCCAGGCCGACATTGCCGCCCTGGTGTTGCCACTGGCGGCCGTCCGGCGCGGCGATCACGGTGGTGGCGCCTTTCAGCGCGACCACAGCGTTCCAGCGCCGGGCGGCCTCCTGCGCCGCCTCGAGCGGGGCGTCGCAGATCTGTTTCTTGTCGCGCCGCGTCAGGTGCGACAGCTCTCCCGCGTGCGGCGTCAACAGTACTGGTTCATTGAAACGGAAATGCTCCATGTCCTTTGGTTCTTCCAGCAGGTGCGGCTTGCCCTGGGCCCGCACGGCACCCATCGCGGCCGCATCCAGGAGCACCGGCGTGCCGGCAAAGTGCGGCAGCAATGCGTGCACCAGTTCCGCCGTGGCCGCGTCGTCCTGCATGCCCGGGCCGACGAGCACGGCGCCGGGCTTGCCGCCGGCTTTTCCAAACAGGTCGCCGAGCCGGCGCGCCGCTTCCAGCGTGAAGCCGCCGCCATTCGTTTCAGCCAGGCCGATCACGCGCGCTTCGGGGATCGCCGCGGCGACCAGCTGCGCCACCGAGGCGGCGGTGGCCATCGTCAGCTTGCCGGCGCCGGCCCGCAACGCGGCCGTGGCCGCCAGCATCACGGCACCCGGCATCTCGCGCGAACCGCCCACGATCAGCACGTGGCCGCGGCCTTCCTTGTCGTCGTCGAACGAGGGTTCGGGCAGGGTCCATTCCCGTAACGTGGCGGCGGTGATTTCGGTTGTCATCGATGTTCCTGTCATTGGCTGCTGCATCAGGCCTTGGGGGCGGCCGGCTGGTCCTTGCTTTTCGTTACGGGCGTGCCGGTGGAAGTCAGCGGCGCAACGAAGTTTTCCAGGTCGAGCACGAGCTTGCCGTGCTTGCCGGCAGCGGGATCGAAACGGTACGAGGTAACGCTGCAGTTCGGCACATCGGCGGCGCGGTCGATCGCCAGGATGGCATCCTCGTCCATCCGTTCCAGCAGGTAACGGAAGCAGTTGACGATGACCTGGTGGCCGACGACTAGCACCCGTTCGCCGTGGTATTCGCGGGTGATCGTCTCGAGCATGTTGCGCAGCCGCAGGATCACGTCGCACCAGCTCTCGCCGCCCGGCGGGCGGAAATAGAACTTGCCCACGTGCCGGCGCTGCTCGTGAAGTTCGGGGTATTTGTCGGCGATGCCCAGCGGCGTCAGCCGGTCGATGATGCCGAATTCCTTTTCACGCAGCCGCTCGTCGGTTGCCACCGTGAGCAGGTCTTCGCTCGGCAGGCTGTCCACGACGGCCTGTGCCGTCTCGCGGGCCCGCACATAAGGCGAAAACAGCACCACGTTCGGCCGCTCTTCCGGCGGCAGCGCGGCGAACCATGCAGCCAGCGCGGCGGCCTGCCGCTCGCCCAGTTCGGACAGTGGCACGTCCATGTCGCGCTCGGCGATATCGATCAGGAATTGCGAGGCGGCTTCCGCCGCTTCGCGCGCGACGTTGCCGGCACTCTGCCCGTGCCGCACGATCCAGATCTGTTGGGGCCACTTTTGTTCCATTGCCGTCCGTCCTGGTAATTCGGTTTGCGAATACTAGACGAAACTACAAAACGATGGCGCAACCGAACGTGCGCTCCGGGCCAGGTGCCTCAGGCCGGCGTGGGATCCGGTTCGATATCGGCATCGGCATCGGCATCGTTGTCGCTGTCGAAAACGGCCACGTCGGTCTCGCCCATCACGCGCGAGGTCAGCGTGCCGGCGGTAATCGAGCCG
>DASVVD010000856.1:0-9071 GCA_036386715.1 Pseudoduganella sp. | reverse complement strand
CCATTGCTGCACGGAAACGATCACTGCTGTCGCGTGGCATGGGCGCGACGGTGCCGGTCCGTCCCACGGGCGCCGGGCAGTGCCCGGCGGCGCATGGATTACCGCTTGTTCTGCTTCATCGCCGCCTGCACCTCGCGGCTGGCATCGCGGTCTTTTTCGGTGGCGCGCTTGTCGTGCTGCTTCTTGCCCTTGGCCAGGCCGATTTCGCACTTGATGCGCCCGCCCTTGAAGTGCAGGTTGAGCGGCACCAGCGTGTAGCCGGCACGTTCGACCTTGCCGATCAGCTTGTCGACCTCCTGGCGGTGCAGCAGCAGTTTGCGGGTGCGCACGGCTTCCGGGTGGATGTGGGTGGAGGCGGTGGGCAGTGCGCTGATGTGCGCGCCGAACAGGTACAGTTCGTTGTTACGGATCGTGACGTACGCTTCCTTGATCTGGACGCGCGAATCGCGGATTGCCTTGACTTCCCACCCTTCGAGCACAATCCCCGCTTCATAGCGGTCTTCGATGAAATAGTCGTGAAAGGCTTTGCGGTTATCGGCGATGGTCATGTGAATTTCTTATGGAACGTGCCGCAAGCGCGGGTCGGTTAAACTACGGTCTTGATTCGCGCCGCGGCGCGATTTGTCCAACATGATATCAAACGGTTAAAAAATGGCGGTAGTGCACAAATCGGTATTCCTCGGCTACAGCGCAAAGCAGATGTTCGACCTGGTGGACCGGGTGGAGGATTATCCCAAATTCCTGCCCTGGTGTGGCGGCGTGGAAGTGCGCGAGCGGGGCGAGAATTCGGTGGTGGCGTCGGTGGGCATCAATTTCCATGGCGTCAAGCAAAGCTTCACCACGGCAAACACGAACACGCCGCCCTCGGTCATCAGGATGAATCTGGTCGACGGCCCGTTCAAGACCTTGCACGGCACCTGGACCTTCAAGGCACTGCGCGAGGATGCCTGCAAGGTGGAGCTGGACCTGCAATACGAATTCTCGAGCCGGCTGCTCGAGCAGGTGATCGGCCCGGTGTTCGGCATGATCGCCAACAGCATGGTCGATTCGTTCTGCAAGCGCGCCGAAACGGTGTATGGCTGACCGCATGGGTGATCGGACAGGAGACGGCATGGCCGGGCGCATCAAGGTATCGCTGAGCTACGCGGCGGCTCCGCGGTCGGATTCGTTGAACGATGTGCTGCCGATCCTGCGGGCGCTGGACGTGGAGGCCGGCACCACGATCGGCCAGGCCATCGAAATGTCCGGCATCCTGCAGGAGGCGCCGGAAATCAACCTCGTCACCATGCCGGTCGGTATCTACGGCAAGAAGAAAACCCTCGACACGGTGCTGCAGCCGCGCGACCGCATCGAGATCTACCGCCCGCTGATCGCCGACCCGAAGGATGCGCGGCGGCGACGCGCCAAGCGCGACAGCGCCTCGTAGGCGCCGCTGCGCCGCCCCGCCAGGCCGGCAAGCAGCGCCAGCCCGGCGCCCAGCATCGGCAGCATGCCGGGCTCGGGCACCGGCGTGATGGACTCCACCTGCAGCGCCGTGCCATAGCCGAACGTGGCACCCTGGCCGAAGCCGCTGCGGTTTTCCACCGTCAGCGACAGGAAGCCGGTGCCGTCGGGCGCATGGTTGATCCAGCGTACCTCGTCACGGGCATCGCCCAGCCCGGTCACGCTCAGCCACACAGCGGCCGCGCCCGCTTCGAGCCGCTCGGCGGCGCCGGGCGGCGGTTCGGTGGACAGGCGCACATCGTATGGCACGCTGAACAGGACACCCGTGTTGGGCGACAGCGTGAAGGCCGTCTCGCCGGTATCGCCGGTGAAACGGCTTGCCACCCACTGGCCGGGAACCGGCGCCAGCACCTGGGTGCTCACCGCCGCCGACAGCAGGGCACCGTTGGGGGATTCGCGGCCCGACAGGTCGAACTGCGCCGCGGCGAACAGCTGCGCGGTGCGCCAGTCGATCGCCTGCCCGGTCGGGGCAGGGTCGGTCGACGTCGGGAATACCGTTTCCCGGGTACGGCCGGCGATGGTCAGGTAAGCGCTCGCCGACGGGGCGCTGGCGCTGCCGGCGGTGCCGCTGAACGTCATCGATGGAGTGACGCCGTCGGTCATGTCGAGATCGACCAGGATGAAGGTCAGCGGGCCGAGCGAGGCAGCCGCTTCGGCGGCGAGCGCCGTCGCGGGAACGCTGCACGCCAGCGCGGCGGCAGAGCAAAACATTGGCAGGATCTTCATGGCGGCCTCGCGGCGGGCTGTGCGATCGTTCCAGCTTAGCACGCGCTCCGCGCATGCCAAGGACCGGCTGCGGGACCGTTGTGCAAATACGCCAACCTTGATACGCCAACCTTTACAGGTCGAGCATTTGCGGCGCGATGCCGAGCGCCTGCGCGATGCGCTCGCGGGTGGAGCGCCGCGGCCGCAAACCCACTTCCTGCTGCGCATAGGCCGGCTGGCTGATGCCGATGCGCGTGGCCACTTCCAGCTGGGTCAGGCCCAGGTATTCGCGCCATGCGCGCGCCGGGGTCCATGCATGATCGGCGATCATTCCCACCACCTGGTGCGGCACGTCGGTATCCTTGTGGCGCGACTGCGTGCGCATGTAGGTGGAGTAGGGAATCACGACATACACGGGTTCCCCGTTGGGCCCGTTGATGATCTGTACATTGGCAAAGGCATTCATGGCTGGCTCGCTGGTCGGGTCAAAAATATAGGCTTTGCGTAGTCTGGCTTATATTTTCGAGGCGGCCGCGGCTATGAAGGCCAGTCTTGCGCGTGGTCAAACGTTATTGCCTGCAGTGCGTGGCAAGCGTGTCGCGGTTGCGCTGCGCCTGGGCGGCCTTCTGCGTATCGTCGAGGAAGGCCGGTTCGCCGTTTTTGTCAGTCGTGGCGATACGCATGCCCGACTCCAGCACCCGCAGGTTGCCGCGCGCGCTGTCGCATGCGGCGGCATTGGCCGCCTTGTTCTGTGCTTCGATACCGGCCGTGCGCGCTGATTCAGTTGCCGATTTTGCTGCTACTTCGGCTGCCACCTTGCGGCGCTGTGCGGCGTCTGCGGCGCGTTCGGCCAGGGTGGACGGCGCCTTGGCTGCGGGCGCTGGTGCGTCTGCCGCGGCCGGCTGTTGCGCCAGTTCCTTGCGCAGGTCCGGCACCTGGCCACGCGGCGCCTTCAGGATGCGCGATGGCGGCACGGAGGCCGGCGGGGGCAGGTCCGAGAAATGCCGCACGTTGTTGGCATCCTTCCATTCCCACTGCGCCCGGGCAGTCATGCACCACGCCAGCAAGGGTACCAGCAGGAGCATTTTTCTCTTTGGCATAGTCCTTTTGAACATAAGCTTTGTTTCCTCATTGAATCACCAGCGATTGGACCGCGATGGCGCCCGGGTGTCAATCTCGAAACGGCTATCTTTTCCATAATGCAATGACTAATGGTGCGAACTTCTGTATAATTCACTTTTGCGCCGATAGGAAATCTACCATGCGTCTTCTTCAAAAAGCACTCACGTTCGATGACGTGCTCCTCGTTCCAGCCTACTCGAACGTCCTGCCTGCCAATACGTCGCTGCGCACCAAGCTGACCCGCAACATTTCGCTGAATATCCCGCTGCTGTCGGCCGCGATGGATACCGTCACCGAAGGCCGCCTGGCGATCGCCATGGCCCAGGAGGGTGGCATCGGCATCATCCACAAGAACCTGCGCCCGGCCGACCAGGCCCGCGAAGTGTCGAAAGTGAAGCGTTTCGAAGCCGGCGTGCTGCGCGACCCGATCACGATCCCGCCGGACATGAAGATCCGCGACGTGATCAAGCTGACCGAACTGCACGGCATCAGCGGCTTCCCGGTGGTGGAAGGCGCGCAGGTGGTGGGCATCATCACCAACCGCGACCTGCGTTTCGAAGAAGAGCTCGATGCCGAAGTGCGCGCCAAGATGACGCCGCGCGAAAAGCTGGTGACCGTCAGCGAAACGGCCGACACGGCCGAAGCCAAGCGCCTGATGAACAAGCACCGCCTGGAGCGCGTGATCGTCGTCAACGAAGCCTTCGAGCTGCGCGGCCTGATCACGGTCAAGGATATCCAGAAGTCCACCGAACACCCGAACGCCTCCAAGGACCAGCACGGCAAGCTGCTGGTGGGCGCGGCCGTGGGCGTGGGCGCGAAGGACGAGGAACGCATCGACCTGCTGGTGCAGGCCGGCGTGGACGTGCTGGTGGTGGATACGGCGCATGGCCACTCCCAGGGCATCCTCGACCGCGTGAAGTACATCAAGACGAAGTACCCGCACGTCGATGTTATCGGCGGCAACATCGCCACCGCGGCCGCGGCCAAGGCGCTGGTCGAGTACGGCGCGGATGCCGTGAAAGTGGGCATCGGTCCCGGCTCGATCTGCACCACGCGCATCGTGGCCGGCGTGGGCGTGCCGCAGATCACCGCCATCTCGAACGTGGCGCAGGCACTGGAAGGCACCGGCGTGCCGTGCATCGCCGACGGCGGCATCCGCTTCTCGGGCGACATCTCGAAAGCGCTGGCAGCCGGCGCCTCGACCGTGATGATGGGCTCCATGTTCGCCGGCACCGAAGAAGCGCCGGGCGAAGTGATCCTGTACCAGGGCCGCTCGTACAAGTCCTACCGCGGCATGGGTTCGCTGGGCGCGATGGCCGAAGGCTCGGCCGACCGCTACTTCCAGGAAGCCTCGGCCAAGGCCGACAAGTTCGTCCCCGAAGGCATCGAGGGCCGCGTGGCCTACAAGGGCTCGGTCCTGGCGATCCTGTTCCAGCTCGTCGGCGGCGTGCGCCAGTCGATGGGCTACTGCGGTTGCGCCACGATCGACGAGCTGCGCGAGAAGGCGGAATTCGTCGAAATCACGTCGGCCGGCATGCGCGAATCGCATGTGCACGACGTGCAGATCACCAAGGAAGCGCCGAACTACCGTTCGGAGTAAGCTGCCTTTGAAACGCCGGCCGGTGCATTGCCACCGCCGGCGTTCTTCCTTCAAGGCTCGCGCAGTCAGCCAATTTCCAGTCCAGCAAGCACATTCAATGCACTCTAAAATCCTCATTATCGATTTCGGCTCCCAGGTGACCCAGCTGATCGCACGCCGCGTGCGCGATGCCGGCGTGTTCTCGGAAGTCTATCCGTACGACGTGTCGGAAGAATTCGTCCGCAACTACGGCGCTTCCGGCGTGATCCTGTCGGGCAGCCACAACTCCACGCTGGAAGGCGATTCGCCCCGCGCGCCGCAGGCCGTGTTCGAACTGGGCGTGCCGGTGCTGGGCATCTGCTACGGCATGCAGACCATGGCCGCGCAGCTGGGCGGCGTGGTGGAAAACGGCCTGCTGCGCGAATTCGGCTACGCCGAAGTGCGCGCCCGCAACCACACTTCGCTGCTGAACGGCATCAACGACTTCGTCACCCACGAAGGCCACGGCATGCTGAAGGTGTGGATGAGCCACGGCGACAAGGTGCTGGACATGCCGCCGGGCTTCAAGCTGATGGCTTCCACCGACAGCTGCCCGATCGCCGGCATGGCCGACGAGGAGCGCAAGTTCTACGCGGTGCAGTGGCACCCGGAAGTGACGCACACGGTGCAGGGCAAGGCCATGCTGGGCCGCTTCGTGCACGAGATCTGCGGCTGCAAGTCCGACTGGAACATGCCGGACTACATCAGCGAAGCGGTGGAAAAGATCCGCGAGCAGGTCGGCACCGATGAAGTCATCCTCGGTCTTTCCGGCGGCGTCGATTCGTCCGTGGCGGCCGCGCTGATCCACCGCGCGATCGGCGACCAGCTGACCTGCGTGTTCGTCGACCATGGCCTGCTGCGCCTGAACGAAGGCGAGATGGTGATGGACATGTTCGCCAAGAACCTGGGCGTGAAGGTGATCCGCGTGGACGCCACCGACCAGTTCATGGGCCACCTGGCCGGCGTGACCGACCCCGAACAGAAGCGCAAGATCATCGGCCGCGAATTCGTCGAGGTGTTCCAGGTCGAATCGGCCAGGCTGCCGAACGCGAAATGGCTGGCACAGGGCACCATCTATCCGGACGTGATCGAATCGGCCGGCAAGGGCAAGAAGGGCCAGACCATCAAGAGCCACCACAACGTGGGCGGCCTGCCGGAAACCATGAAGCTGCAGCTGCTGGAACCGCTGCGCGAACTGTTCAAGGACGAAGTGCGCAAGCTGGGCGTGGCCCTCGGCCTGCCGTACGAGATGGTGTACCGCCACCCGTTCCCGGGCCCGGGCCTGGGCGTGCGCATCCTCGGCGAAGTGAAGAAGGAATACGCGGACATGCTGCGCCGCGCCGATGCGATCTTCATCGAGGAACTGCGCAACACGCCGTACGAAGCGGTGGTGGTGCCGGGCTTCGACCAGGATGGCGTGCCGCGCAACTGGTACGAAGCCACTTCCCAGGCGTTTGCCGTGTTCCTGCCGGTGAAATCGGTGGGCGTGATGGGCGATGGCCGCACCTACGACTACGTGGTGGCGCTGCGCGCCGTGCAGACCCAGGACTTCATGACGGCGCACTGGGCGCACCTGCCGCACGAGCTGCTGGGGCGGGTTTCGAACCGCATCATCAACGAGGTGCGCGGGCTGAACCGGGTTGTTTATGATATTTCCGGGAAACCGCCGGCGACCATCGAGTGGGAATGATGTGGTAGCCTGAATGCTCAGGCATTACTAGGCAGTTCAAAAAGATTAAGCCCCTGATTTCAGGGGCTTTTTTATGGTCGTGCTTGCCAGATATGGCAATTCCCTGCGGCCCCAAGCCAATGCTTCTGATGGGGATCACGATGGTATCGGTTTTTGAAAACTTGCTCTTTTGCACGCGGTACCATCGCCGACTAATGAGCTCGACAAGAGATGATGGTATTGGCTCATGGTTAAGTCGCTGATTTCGTTGCTTTAATGCGTTCGCGCGATGGTACCGGAACCCTGATGGTATTTCTAATCTTGTCCCCGTATTACCGGACTCAACCGTTGAATCCCTTCAGGTTTATATCCTAGTGATGGTATTGAGAGAAGGCCGTAATGCTGATGCGAAACTGCGCAGCCTGAAGTCCGCAGAGCGCGTACAAGGTGGCTGACCGTGATGGCATGTATGTTGTGGTTAGCCCTTTCGGTGGTATCTCGTTTCGCCGGCCCATGGCAGGTGCGACGCTGAATATGATATTGAGGTCTGTCGTCGAGGCGGCGAAAACCGACGGGATAACGTTGACTGACTTTTCGCCGCACGACTTGCCGCGCACTGGCTCAACGCTGCTGCACGAGGCAGGCTTCAACAGTGACTGGATCGAGACGTGCCTGGCGCACGAACAGAAGGGCGTACGCGCGGTCTAAAACAAGGCCGAGTATGCGGAGCAGCGCCGGAACATGATGTAGCAGTGGGTCGACATGATCGACGGCTAGAAGGCTGCAACCGAATAGGCTGGCTTCGGCACGTGGGTTCGCCGTGCGGCTGCTGGTCTGGTGCAGGCTGGCGGATGGCTGTCTCTCGTTGCCGCTCGATCCAGTCATCAACTTCCTGCAAGTCCCAGCCGACCATGCGTCTGGTGATCGAAAAACACTGCGGGAATTCGCCGCGCTTTTCCATCTCGAATATCGTACGGTCACTCATCGGGATCTTGCGCAGGAGTTGGCGGCGATTAATGATGACGCGGGCCGGACACTTTCAGATCGCGTTCGGTGAGCGTGCGCGCGTTCGTGATGCTTCGCTTCGAAGTTGCAATGTTGCTCGTAGGCGAGGTGCTCCACGTTCGCAGTCAGCTCAACCCGCTAGTCGATCCGGCTCAAGCAAGTCGGAAATATTCGCGGAACTTCTTGAACTTCGCAGTGTCGTGATCGGTGGCCCATGTGCGTTCAAGTCACGAGCGCGGTTCGTGTGGCGAAAAAGGCGTGTTGACAAGTGTCTCCGATAATGGATCGACCCGAGGAGGAAACGGATCGTCGGGCACTCCAGCCATGCTGATACGCCGGGGTACATCTGTCAGCCAACACCCGTCCGGACTGCAAAACAGATCGGCTATACGCCAACTGCCATGGCCGATCGCATTGCCCTTGCCGATGGACGCAGACGGACTCGCAATGATCGCGACATCACTGTCAGTGGCTGTTCCTGTATAAGTCTTATGGCGGTGACCGTGGAAGACGATCGTCGGCTCGCCTCGCATTCTCAATGTTTCAATCAGCACCCCGGCATTTTCGAGAACCAGACCAGGATTCTGCACCCGATCGCGAGCCCTTCCCCCGAGCGGCATCGCGACGTGGTGGTGCAAGGCAAAGACAAAGCTGTCGCACGTATCGGCCAAGCGGTTTATCAAGGTCCGGCACGCTTCGTTTGTTCCGGGAGTAAGTGTGCCTATTGCATTGGTTAACCCGATGGAGTTTGGCTTTACGCTATCAAGCAATATGACGCCAAGGCGCTTCCCGTCGCGTTCCGAACCAACAGGAACCACCATCGGGAACAACGATCTCCACAGATTTTCGATCATCTTCGGCGGCATAGCGGCGGCGGAGCTTGCCGATGGATATTTGCGAAACTGCCGCTCAACATAGCGTTTCAATGGGATGATCCGATCCGTTGCGCGGTCGAGGAGAAGTGGGCGCTCTTGCATAAGTTCGCACATGGCAGCGATCATTCTGATCTGCCGCCGCCTCCGCCCGGCACCGCCCGCCCTTTCGGCTTGCGCCGCTAAAAGGCTGTCCTGAAAATTGAGATCATGATTCCCTGGGACTAGCAAGACTTTGGACTGAAGATCGGGCGGGCAATTGTCGAGGAAGCGAAGCCAGGCATTTGCTGCGCCGGTGTCTGTGATGTCCCCAGTAAGTAGAACTGCGTCGCAGGAATGGGCATCGCGGGTGATCGCATTCAACATTGCCTGGATCTCCGGCTTCAGAAACGCCAGTCCCCCTTCAGTGATCGGGATGTCATCGTCCTCGCTGATATGCAAGTCCGATGCGTGAAGTATGCTCACGTTAGCCACAGGACTCGGAGCATGCGGTAGTACACCTTCATTGAACTGCGGCTTCGCATAGATCGCTTGCCATTTTTGGGAAGCGGTATAGCGGATCAGTAGCCAGCCCACC
>DASVVD010000855.1:0-9801 GCA_036386715.1 Pseudoduganella sp. | reverse complement strand
CCTGGTTCGACGCGTGCAGCACCGACTCGGACTCGGGAATGATGCCGATCAGCGGAATGCGCAGGATTTCCTGCACGTCCGCGTGGCTGAGCATCTCGCCCGCATCCACGCGCTTCGGCGAGTAGCGGGTGATCAGCAGGTGTTCCTTGACCGGCTCGCCGCCGGACTGGGCGCGGCGCGACTTGGCCTGGATGATGCCGAGGATGCGGTCGGAATCGCGCACCGACGACACTTCCGGATTGGTGACCACGATCGCTTCGTCGGCGAACGTCAGCGCCATCAGCGCCCCATGCTCGATGCCGGCCGGCGAATCGCAGATGATGTATTCGAAGCCCATGTCGATGATCTCGGCCAGCACGCGCTCCACGCCGTCTTCGGACAGGGCATCCTTGTCGCGCGTTTGCGAGGCGGGCAGGATGAACAGGTTGTCGCAGTGCTTGTCCTTGATCAGCGCCTGTGGCAGCGACGCTTCCTTGTTGATCACGTTGATCAGGTCATAGACGACGCGGCGTTCGCAACCCATGATCAGGTCGAGGTTGCGCAGGCCCACGTCGAAATCGATCACCGCCGTCTTGTGGCCGCGCATGGCGAGGCCCGTGGAGAAGCTGGCGCTGGAAGTCGTCTTGCCGACACCGCCCTTGCCGGACGTCACAACAATAATTCTTGCCACGAATAAATCCTTTTAATGTGAAAGCCCAGGCGCGGGGCGCGCACGCGATGCCTGGAAAATTGCCTTAATTGACAGATTGTATATCCAGACGATCGCCGATGAGCCGTATTTGTGCGGGTTGGCGAGCCTGTTCGGCGGGGAAGCCGTCTTCGAATGTGCGGTAGACACCGGCGATGGACACCAGTTCAGGTGACATCGACAGAGCGAAAATACGCGCGTTCGCATCACCGGAGGCGCCGGCCAGCGCGCGTCCGTTGAGCGTGTTGTAAACGTGGATGCTGCCGTCGGCAATGATCTCGGCGCCGTTGTTGACGACGGCCATCACGATCAGGTCGCCGCCGCGCGCGTAGATGCGCTGGCCGGCGCGAACCGGTGTATCGATGATGAGCGTGGCGGTGCCGGCGGGAGCAGCCGTCGAGCCCGGGGTCAGGGCCGGCGCTGGCGCAGGCGCTTGGGCAGGTACCGGCGTCCGTGCGGGCGGAGCCGCGCTGCTGTCGTCGCGCTTGCCGGTATCGAGCGACAGGCCGAGGGCCAGGATCGCTTCCACCATGTCCGGCCGGGCGTTGCGCACGGCGACCGGATTCAGGCGGTATTTCTTCAGCAGGGCGATCGTGCCGGCCCAGTCGATCCGGTCAGCGCCCGGCGCCAGGTCGCCGACGTCGATGACGGCCAGGTCGCCCTCGAAGAAATCGGCAACGCCGCCCGTCATGCCCTTCAGGGCGGCGTCGAGCGCAATGCCATCGGACGTGTGCAGGATCGCGGAAACGGCGACAACAGTGGAAATCTTGATTTCAATGGGCTTCTGGAACAGGCTTTTGGACATGACGACAGTAAAAAGTTCGGGCTGGCCCGGGCCCGAGCATTTTACTGTCAAAGAAGAATTATCGGTAAGGCATTTTCACGTGGCGGAACAGGGCTGCGGCCCTGTATTCATGCGGCTTCAGCCGGGCTGTAGCCGGTCCCTGCGGCGGCTGGGGCGGTGGCCGGGCCGGTGGCCAAGGCGGCAATCGCCGGGCCGGCCGATGCGCCGGCCAATTCTGCCCGCATTTGCCGCGCCGCCGCGACCATGTTGCGCAACGCCGCTTCGGTTTCGTCCCAGCCGCGCGTCTTCAGGCCGCAATCGGGATTGACCCACAGCTGTTCCGGCGCGATGACCGATTGCGCACGGCGCAGCAGTGCCAGCATTTCCGCGCGCTCCGGCACGCGCGGCGAATGAATGTCGTAGACGCCCGGACCGATCGCGTTCGGGTAGCGGAAGGTGCCGAAGCCGTCGAGCAGCGCCATTGCCGAGCGGCTGGTCTCGATCGTGATCACGTCCGCATCGAGCGCGGCGATCTGCGGCAGGATGTCGTTGAACTCGGCATAGCACATGTGGGTGTGGACCTGCGTGGCGTCGCGGGCCACGCCGGCGCTGAGGCGGAACGCGCGCACCGCCCGGTCCAGGTAGCGCGCCCACCCGCTTTGCCGCAGCGGCAGGCCTTCGCGCAGCGCCGGTTCGTCGATCTGCACAATCCTGATGCCGGCCTGCTGCAGGTCGTCCAGCTCATCGCGCATGGCCAGCGCGATCTGGTCGGCCGTGTCGGCGCGCGGCTGGTCGTCGCGCACGAACGACCATTGCAGGATCGTGACCGGGCCGGTCAGCATGCCTTTCACCGGCCGGGCGGTCAGGCTTTGCGCATGGCGTGCCCAGTCGACGGTGATCGGTGCCAGGCGTGAAACGTCGCCCCAGATCACCGGTGGTTTCACGCATCGCGAGCCGTAGGACTGCACCCAGCCGTTGCCGGTGAACGCGAAGCCGGCCAGCCGCTCGCCGAAGTATTCGACCATGTCGTTGCGCTCGGCTTCGCCATGGACCAGCACGTCCAGTCCCAGTGCCTCCTGTCGGCGGATCACATGTTCGATCTCGGCGCGCATCGCCGCTTCATATGCGGCAGTGGCGAGTTCTCCGCGCCGGTGGGCGGCACGGGCGGCGCGGATCGCCGGCGTTTGCGGAAACGAGCCGATGGTGGTGGTGGGAAAGGCCGGCAGGTCCAGCATCGCGGCCTGCAGCAGCCGGCGTTCGGCGAAGGGCGACTTGCGCTGGGCGGCATCGTCCGGCAGTGTGGCTAGCCGCGCCCGCACTGCGGCATCGCGCACGCGCGGGCTGGCGCGGTGCGCGGTAATCGCGGCACGCGCGGTGGCCAGTGCAGGGGCCGCGGCATCCGGCGCGACGAGCGCGGTCTTCAACAACGCCAGTTCATCCAGCTTTTCCTGGGCAAACGCCAGCCACGATTTCAGCTCCGGGTCGAGTGCCGTCTCCGGTTCCAGGCTGTACGGCACGTGCAGCAGCGAGCACGATGTGGACAGCCACAGCCGGCCATTGCGCTTGTCGAGCACCGGTGCCAGCGTGGCCAGCGCGGCATCGAGGTCGGTGCGCCAGATGTTGCGACCGTCGACGATGCCAGCCGAAAGGACCTTGTGTACGGGCAACCAGTCGGCCACGCTGGCCAGTTCATGCGCGGCACGCACGCCGTCCACGTGCAGTCCGGCCACGGGCAGGCGGCAGGCCAGCGACAGGTTTTCTTCCAGCGGCGAGAAACAGGTGGCCAGCAGCAGCGGCGCGCCGGCCTGGTTCAGCTGCCAGTAGGCGGTCTCGAACGCGCTGCGCCATGCCTGCGGCAGGTCGAGGCCGAGGATCGGCTCCTCGATCTGCACCCATGCCACGCCCTGTTCCTTCAGCCGCGCCAGCACTTGTCCATAGACCGGCAGCAGGCGTTCCAGCAGGTCCAGGCGCGACGATCCGTCGGTCGACCGGGCCAGCCACAGGAAGGTCAGCGGGCCGATCAGCGTGGCCTTGACGGCATGGCCCAGCGCCAGCGCTTCCGCGACTTCGTCGAACAGCCGTTCCGAGGCCAGCGAAAAAGCGCTCCCGGCGTCCAGTTCGGGCACCAGGTAGTGGTAGTTGGTATCGAACCATTTGGTCATTGCCAGCGCCCTGCCGGCGCCGTCGCCATGACCCTCGCCGGCAGGGCCAGCATGGCCGCAACCGCAGGAGCCGCCGTGGTTGCCATCCTGTGCACCGGAGCGGCCACGGGCCAGCGTGAAGTAGCGCGCCAGCGCCAGCTCGCTGCCGGTGAAGCCGAAGCGCGCCGGCTCGCAGCCGAACAGGGAAATGTGGTTGGCCACGTGGTCGTAGAAGGCGAAGTCGCCCACGGTGACAAGGTCGAGGCCGGCGTCGCGCTGCAGCGCCCAGTGACGCGCCCGCAGTGCGCGGCCCACGGCTTCCAGCCCGGCGGCCGGCAGCTCGCCGCGCCAGTGGCGCTCCAATGCCGTCTTCAGTTCGCGCCGGGCGCCGATGCGGGGAAAGCCGGGAACGTGCGTGCAAATGTTTTTCATGTCATCTGAGTTAAATATTAATAAAGTAAAGTGTGCGACAATGCCTTCCATAAGCCAAACGAAAGATTTTGCGGTTTAACATGAAAATTATTCATTGAGCATGCTGGAGATCCGCCACCTTCGCACCCTGGCCGCGCTGCGCTCCGCAGGTAGCCTCGTGCGTGCTGCCCAGCTGCTCAACCTTACGCAGTCCGCCCTGTCGCACCAGATCAAGCTGCTGGAAGACCGCTACGGCGGCCCGCTGTTCGAGCGCAAGTCGGTGCCGATCGGCTTTACCGCCACCGGCGCCCGGCTGCTGCGGCTGGCCGACACGCTGTTGCCGGAGATCGAGCTGGCCGAGCGCGACGTGGCACGCCTGATGCAGGGCGACCATGGCCAGCTGCGCGTGGCGCTCGAATGCCATACGTGCTTCGACTGGCTGATGCCGGTCATGGATGAATTCCGCAAGCGCTGGCCGGAGGTGGAAATCGATCTCGTCTCGGGCTTCCACAGCGAACCGGTCGAGCTGCTGCGCACCGGCAATGCCGACCTTGTCATTGGGTCCGACTACAGTGCCCAGTACGCGACCTATCCATTGTTCCGCTTTGAAATCCTGACGGTGATGGCGCAGAAACACCGGCTGGCGAACCAGCGCCGCCTGGCCGCGGCCGATTTCGAGGGCGAGACGCTGATCACCTACCCGGTGCCGGAAGAGCGGATCGACCTGATCCGCGAAGTGCTGTGGCCGGCCGGCGTGCAGTACAACCGCCGCACGGCCGAGCTGACCGTGGCGATCCTGCAGCTCGTGGCCAGCCGCCGCGGCATTGCGGCGCTGCCGAACTGGGCGATCAAGAACTACGTGGACTACGACTACGTGATCGCCAGGCCGGTCGGCGAGGCCGGGCTGTGGAGCGACCTGTACGTGTCGGTACCGGAAGCGTTGCGGCAAAAGGCTTACGTGGCGGACTTCGTCAAGGTGATCCGCGAGCAGTGCGCCGCGTCGCTGGACGGTATTAAATTGCTTTCCTGACGCAAAGTTTGATATTTATCAAATAACCGGTCGCAACTGCCAATTAGCATGAAAGCCTTTGCGTTATCTCAGCGCTTTCAAAAAGGACGTCCCATGTTCACGCTGCCCACGCTTTGGCAAACCGCGTTGCCACCCGCACTGCAAAATGTCCTGCCGGCCGCGTTGCCGCAGTCGATACAAGCCGCAATGCAGGCTGCATTGCCAAGTGCGTGGCCCGTTGCGGCATGGCCCACGGTATCCCCATTCAAATGGCCGGGCGAGTCTGCCGCCGCGTGGCCTGCCGCGCTGCCTGCGCCGTTGCCGGCAGGTTCGGCACCCGGCCTGCCAGCCGAGCTGTTCAATGCCACCCGCTCACTTGCCGAATCGCAGCTGGCGGGCTGCAATGCGCTGCTGCAGGCAGCCTTCAAGAGCAGCGCCAGCCTGTTCGACCTGCACGTGCACGCCACCCGCGACGGACTCGCGGCCGCCAACGCGGTCTCGAGCCAGCTGATGTTCGTGCGCGAACCCCGTGACCTGGTGTGCCTGACCGCGTCGCAATCCCAGCAGGCCATGGATCGTGCTCAACGGTATGGCCGCCAGGTGGCCGGGGTGGCCAATGAAGCCCAGCACCTCTTAGGCGAGCTCAGCAAGGACTTTGCTGGTAGCTTGCCGCGCAACCCGATAGAATGAAATGTAGTAGCGCTTCGACAACCCTTGCCGGCCCACGCTAAACGCCCGCCGGCGCACTGGAGAAAGTACATGGAAGATGTAGTCATCGTTGCCGCGGCCCGTACCGCGGTCGGCAAATTCGGCGGCAGCCTGGCCAAGATTCCTGCAGCCGACCTGGGCGCGCACGTGATCAAGGGCCTGCTGACGCAGACCGGCATCGATCCGAATCTGATCAGCGAAGTCATCCTGGGCCAGGTGCTCACCGCCGGCGTGGGCCAGAACCCGGGCCGCCAGGCCGTCATCAAGGCCGGCCTGCCGAATGCGATCCCGGGCTATACGATCAACAAGGTGTGCGGCAGCGGCCTGAAGGCCACCTTCCTGGGTGCGCAGGCCATCAAGGCCGGCGACGCGGACATCATCATCGCCGGCGGCCAGGAAACCATGAGCGCCTCGCCGCACGTGCTGAACGGCTCGCGCGACGGCTTCCGCATGGGCGACGCGAAGTTGACGGACACCATGATCGTCGACGGCCTGTGGGATGTCTACAACCAGTACCACATGGGCATCACCGCCGAGAACGTGGCGAAGAAATATGAAATCTCGCGTACCCAGCAGGATGAATTCGCGCTGCAGTCGCAGCTGAAGGCGGAAGCGGCGCAGAAGGCCGGCAAGTTCAAGGACGAGATCCTGCCGCTCGAGATCGCGCAGAAGAAGGGCACGATCGTGTTCGACAGCGACGAATACGTGAAGGCCGGTTCCACGCTCGAAGGCCTGCAGGGCCTGCGCCCGGCCTTCAACAAGGAGGGTAGCGTTACCGCTGGTAATGCATCCGGCCTCAACGACGGCGCCGCCGCCGTGGTGCTGATGTCCGCTTCGAAGGCGAAGGAACTGGGCCTGAAGCCGCTGGCACGCATCAAGGCCTACGCATCGTCGGGCCTGGATCCGGCTTTCATGGGCATGGGTCCGGTACCGGCCAGCAAGCTGGCGCTGAAAAAGGCCGGCTGGTCGCCACAGGACCTGGACCTGCTGGAAATCAATGAAGCCTTCGCCGCGCAGGCTTGCGCCGTGAACCAGGAAATGGGCTGGGATACCAGCAAGATCAACGTGAACGGCGGCGCGATCGCGATCGGCCACCCGATCGGTGCCTCGGGCGCCCGCATCCTGGTCACCTTGCTGCACGAGATGGTGCGCCGCGATGCCAAGAAAGGCCTGGCCTCGCTGTGTATCGGCGGCGGCATGGGCGTGGCGCTGGCAGTCGAACGCGAGTAACGAGTCTTGAAAGGGCCGTGCTTGTCAGCCGGCCCTTTTTGCATCACACGAGTACGCTAACTAGAGGGGGATGACAAATGGCACGAGTTGCATTGGTAACGGGCGGCATGGGTGGACTGGGTGAAGCGATCTGCGTCAAATTGCTGGCACTGGGCTACAAGGTGGTAACGACGTATTCCCCGAGCAATACGAAATACCAGGAATGGCAGGACAAGATGAAGGAGCAGGGCTACAACATTGCCGCCTACCCGGCCGACGTGGGCGACTATGATTCGGCGCAGGCCTGCGTGGCCGCGATCACGCGCGATATCGGCCCGGTCGATGTGCTGGTCAATAACGCCGGCATCACGCGCGACACGACGTTCAAGAAGATGGACAAGGTGAACTGGGATGCCGTGCTGCGCACCAACCTGGATTCCGTGTTCAACATGACGAAGCCGGTGACCGACGGCATGATCGAGCGCGGCTGGGGCCGCATCATCAACATCTCCTCGGTCAACGGCCAGAAGGGTGCCTTCGGCCAGACCAACTATTCGGCCGCCAAGGCCGGCGTGCACGGCTTCACCAAGGCCCTGGCGCTGGAAGTGGCGCGCAAGGGCGTGACCGTGAACACGATCTCGCCGGGCTATATCGGCACCAAGATGGTGACCGAGATTCCGCAGGACGTGCTCGATTCGAAGATCCTGCCGCAGATCCCGATGGGCCGCCTGGGCAAGCCGGACGAAGTGGCCGGCCTGGTTGCCTACCTGTCATCGGATGAAGCCGCTTTCGTGACCGGTGCCAATATCGCCATCAACGGCGGACAGCACATGTCGTAAGCGCTTGCCGCACCGGTGGTGCAAACCCGGGGGCAGTCCCTTCCGCGCAGTGGCCGGAAGGGACTGCCCCCGATTTTTTTGGCCAGCAGGGACCATAATGGGCGACTGTCCCGATGCTTTCCCATGGAGCCATGAATGATGATCCTGCCCGATGGCGGCCTGCAACTGGCCGCGCTCGAAGAACAGGCGCTGCAGCCCGGCACCAAGGGCCTGCCCCTCAAGCAAGCGCTGCGCCAGCACATGGTGGGCATGCAGGGCTGGAACGTGCTCGATGCCGATACCAGCTTTCCGGTGGCCGTGCTGAAGACTTCCAGCCTGCTGCATAACCTCGACTGGATGCGCGGCTTTTGCGCCCGCTTCGACGCGGTGCTGGCGCCGCACGGCAAGACCACGATGAGCCCGCAGCTGTTCGGCGCCCAGCTTGCCAACGGCGCCTGGGGCATCACGCTGGCAACGGCGCCGCAGGTGCTGGCCGCGGCGCGCTTCGGCGTGCGCCGCGTGCTGCTGGCCAACGAACTGGTGGCACCCGCCGATATCCGCGCGCTGCTGGCGCTGCTGCGGGAAGACCCCGGCTTCGAGCTGTTCGTGCTGGCCGATTCGCCCGAGGGCGTGCGGCGGCTGGCCGAAGCCATGGCCGCCGCCGGGGCCGGGCGCCCGCTGCCGGTGCTGGTCGAACTGGGCATTGCGGGCAAGCGCAGCGGTTGCCGCAGTGTCGAAGAAGCGCTGGCGCTGGCACGCTCGATCGCCGCGTCACCGGGGCTGCAACTGGCCGGCATCGAAGGCTACGAAGGCCTGCTGGTCAGCGATGACCGCGCCGCGGACATCGAACGCGTCAACGGCTTCCTGGCGCAGCTGGTGGCGCTGGCGCGCCAGCTCGACGCCGAAGGGCTGTTCGGCGGCCCGCGCATCCTGCTGTCGGCCGGCGGCTCGTCCTATTTCGACCTGGTGGCGCGTGCGCTGCGCAGCGTCGACGGCCTGTCGCGGCCCGTGTTGCCGGTGCTGCGCAGCGGCTGCTACCTGACCAGCGATCACGGCCACTATCTGCAGCTGACGGCCGAGCTGGATGTGCGCGAGGGACTTGCCGAGGGCTTGCGGCCGGCACTCGAGGTGTGGAGCATGGTGCTGTCGCGTCCGGAACCCGCGCTGGCGATCCTGTCGATGGGCAAACGCGATGCGTCGTACGACCTGGGCCTGCCGCTCGCGCTGGTGGCGCACCGGCCGGGTGAACCCGGCCCGCTGGCGCTGCCGGAAGGTGCGCGCATCGAAAAGATGAACGACCAGCATGCCTACCTGCGGTTGCCCGACGGGGTGGACCTGCGCGTCGGCGACCTGGTCGGCTGCGGCATCTCGCACCCGTGCACCACCTTCGACAAGTGGTCCGTGCTGCTGCTGGTCGACGACGATTACAATGTGCAGCGTGCCATCAATACGCTCTTCTGAAAGAACCGTCATGTCCGATCCTTCCCCCTACCTGTTCCCGCCCGTTACGCCGCTGCGCAGCGGCATGCTGCAGGTCGACGCGCTGCACACGATCTACTGGGAAGAGGTGGGCAACCCGCAGGGCATCCCGGTGATCTTCCTGCATGGCGGGCCGGGCGCGGGGCTGTCGCCGCAACACCGGCGCTTCTTCGATCCGCGCCATTACCGCGTGATCCTGTTCGACCAGCGCGGCGCGGGCAAGTCCACGCCGCTGGGTGAGACGCGCCACAACACCACCCAGCTGCTGGTCTCGGACATCGAGCAGCTGCGCGTGCTGATGGGCATCGAGCAGTGGCTGGTATTCGGCGGATCCTGGGGATCGACACTGGCGCTGGCCTATGGCGAGACGCACCCGGAGCGCTGCCTGGGCTTCGTGCTGCGCGGGATCTTTCTCTGCACCGCGCCGGAGATCGACTGGTTCATCAACGGCGCGCAGTGGTTCCATCCCGAGATCCACGAGGAGTTCGTCAATGCCGTTCCGGCAGCGGAGCGCGGCGACCTGCTGCAGGCCTATCACCGGCGCATCATGGATG
>DASVVD010000854.1:0-4271 GCA_036386715.1 Pseudoduganella sp. | reverse complement strand
CGCGATCCAGCGGCTGGTGATGACGGACAAGGGCGCCGACGAAGGCACCACGAAACGGTACCGCAAGATCCAGGCGGCGGTGGACCGGCTGCTGGGCATGATGGACGAGTACCTGTCGCCGGACAGGCTGGCGTCGATCGGGCGCCGGCAGCGCGACAACGGCATTGCCCCCGCCGCCTTGCTGGAAACGGCCGCGGCGCAGGCGCGTACCCGCCGCCCCGGCATTACCGTACTCGCCGGCGATGCCCCGGCGTGGCTGCGTGCCGATCCGGAAGGCCTGCGGATGTGCCTCGATGTGCTGCTGGACAATGCCATCAAGTACACCCCGCCGGAGGCGCCGATCACATTATGGGCGGGCAGGTCCCCCACGGGGGGCGTCGAGCTGACGGTCGCCGACGCTGGCCCGCCGCTCCCGCGGGACGAGATCGACCGGCTGTTTGACAAGGGTTATCGCGGCAGTTCCGCCGTGGGCATTCCCGGCTCGGGAATCGGCCTGTACATGGCAAAAGCGGTGATCGAAGTGCATGGCGGTACCCTGAACGTACAAAACTTGCCGGAAAGCGGCAAGAAGTTCCGTATTTGGCTCCCGGCGGCCCTATAAACCTTGCGCCTGATCGTTACTCCCGTGATAATTCTTTGAGTAACGAAACAACACCTAATGGCCATCGATGACGCAGATACTGATCGTGGAAGACAACCTGGAATACGCCGAGGAAATGGCGGATTACTTGGGGGAAATGGGGCACGGTGTCAGCATTACCAACAATGCGGGTGAAATGTGGTCCGCATTAAGCCAGGGTAATGTCGGCGTCGTCGTTCTCGACCTCGGTCTTCCCGACGAGGACGGTATCAATGTGATACCAAGGATGCGCCAGCTGTATCCCCAGATCGGGCTGCTGGTGCTGACGGGCCGTGTCAATTTCGACAGCCGCATCCTCGGCCTGCGCCTCGGCGCCGACCATTACCTGACCAAGCCCATCAAGTTCCCGGAGCTGGCTGCCCATATCGAGGCGCTGGACCGGCGTGTCGGCCCGCAGGAGTCCGCTCCCTTGCTGAGCAAGTGGACGCTGCGGCTGTCGGCCCGCCAGCTCGAGCTGCAAGGCCAGGCGATCACGTTGACGGAAAAGGAATGCAATTTCCTGCATCTGCTGACGATCAATACCCGGCCCGTGCCGCGACAGGTGATCGTGGCCGGCATCGGCGGCGACGATCCGGATGCCGGCCGCCGCGTGGACATGCTGGTCTACCGGCTGCGCAAGAAGGCCCGCACCGGGCTGGGGCAGGACCTGCCCCTGCGCAGTGCCTATGGCGAGGGGTACAGCCTGTCGACCAGTTTCAACCTGTCCTGACCCCTATCCAGTCAATCAGGGACAGGGTCGACCGGAAATTTTAATTTCCTGAAAATAATCAGGGACAGGGTGCCTGCAGCGGAGTATCATCGTCATTCGACGTTACTCCTTACATTCCTGCCCAGCATGGCCCGCCTGCCGCGACTCATCGTTCCCTCCCAGCCCCATTATGTCATCCAGCGCGGCCTGAACGGCCAGCCGGTGTTCCAGGATGCCGACGACTACACCGCCTTCCTCGGCTGGCTGCGCGCGGCGGCGCGAACGTACAAGGTGGCGATCCACGCCTATGCGCTGCTGCCGGACCAGCTCCATCTGCTGGCGACCCCGGCCGACGAAGAGGGCCTCGGCCAGATGATGCAATGGCTGGGCCGTTGCTATGTGCCGTACTACAACCAGAAATACGGCCGCGCCGGCACGCTGTGGCACGGCCGCTACAAGACATCGGTCGTCGACGCCGAGAACTTCCTGCTGGCCTGCAGCCGCTACATCGAACTCACGGCCGTGCGCGCCGGCCTGGCGCCGGCGGTCGAGGAGTATCCGTGGTCCAGTTATGCCCATCACGCCGGGATCCGGCCCGACAGCGTCGTCACCGACCATCCGGGCTACTGGTCGCTCGGCAATACGCCGTTCCAGCGCGAGGCGGCGTACATCGAGTTGTCGGGCCAGCACCTGTCGGCTGCCCAGATCGCCACCGTCGAAGCAGCCGTACTGAAGGGCTGGCCGCTGGGCACCGATAAATACAAGAAAGACCTCGAGCAGAAAGCCAAACGCCAGGTCCTCCCCGCCAAGCGCGGGCGGCCATTCAAACAGCCTGCGAACACCTGATCCCGTCCCCGTTGTTTTGCAACCAGCTCAACAATAGCTGCTGCCCGTAACCCCTTGATTCCCATAATGTTGCCGAAAATCGGGGACTGTCCCCGTTTTTAGGCAATATTTCAGGGGTCCAAGCACGCTGATATTCAGGCAACTTTTGACAGATTTTGATTGCCAGTCGGGCATTGCGCAATTTTCATTCACCAGAATGGCTCTGTCCCTAATTAAAATTTTGCGCAAAAAAGGTGCAATTAATTCGACTCCGACCCTAATTAAATAGGTTGAGTTTTTTGGTGCGATGCACTACTCTCACCGTTCAATTTGCAAAACCGGAGCCATGCGTACCCGCCACGGTAGGTGTTCAGGGCTCTATGCTTCGGAGAAAGCCATGAACGCGCAAGGTTTGTACGACCCAGCCAACGAACACGACGCCTGCGGTGTCGGCTTCGTAGCCCATATCAAAGGCCAGAAAAGCCATTCCATCATCGAACAGGGTCTGCAGATCCTGAAGAACATCGATCACCGCGGTGCCGTGGGTGCCGACAAGCTGATGGGTGATGGTGCCGGCATCCTGATCCAGGTACCGGACCAGTTCTACCGCGACGAGATGGGCAAGCAGGGCGTCGAACTGCCGCCGCCGGGCGAATATGGCGTGGGCATGGTGTTCCTGCCGAAGGAAAGTGCTTCGCGCATCGCCTGCGAACAGGAAATCGAACGCGCCGTGCGCATCGAGGGCCAGGTCGTGCTGGGCTGGCGCAACGTGCCGGTGGACAGCGAAATGCCGATGTCGCCGCTGGTGCGCGCGAAAGAGCCGGTGATCCGCCAGATCTTCATCGGCCGCGGCGCCGACATCATGGTGACCGACGCGCTGGAACGCAAGCTGTACGTGATCCGCAAGTCGTCCGGCCACGCGATCCAGGCACTGAAGCTGCAACACGGTAACGAATTCTTCGTGCCGTCCATGTCGGCCCGTACCGTCGTCTACAAAGGCCTGCTGCTGGCCGACCAGGTGGGCGTGTACTACCGCGACCTGCAGGACCCGCGCTGCATTTCCGCGCTGGCCCTGGTGCACCAGCGCTTCTCCACCAACACCTTCCCGGAATGGCCGCTGGCCCACCCGTACCGCCTGATCGCGCACAACGGCGAGATCAACACCGTCAAGGGCAACTTCAACTGGATGCGCGCCCGCGAAGGCGTGATGAAGTCCGCCGTGCTGGGCGACGACCTGCAGAAGCTGTTCCCGCTGATCTATGAAGGCCAGTCGGACACCGCCTGCTTCGACAACGCGCTGGAACTGCTGCTGATGGCGGGCTACCCGCTGGCACAGGCCATGATGATGATGATTCCGGAAGCGTGGGAAAACCACACGCTGATGGACGACAACCGCAAGGCGTTCTACGAATACCACGCCGCGATGATGGAGCCGTGGGACGGCCCCGCCGCGATGGCCTTCACCGATGGCCGCTACATCGGCGGCACGCTGGACCGCAATGGCTTGCGTCCGGCCCGCTACATCGTCACCGACGACGACCTGGTGGTGATGGCTTCGGAATCCGGCGTGCTGCCGATCCCAGAGTCGAAGATCATCCAGAAATGGCGCCTGCAGCCGGGCAAGATGTTCCTGATCGACCTGGAAGCCGGCCGCATCATCGACGACAAGGAACTGAAGGATACGTACGCCAACGCCAAGCCGTACAAGGCCTGGATCAACGCTGTACGGATCAAGCTCAACAGCCTGAAACTGGCCGAGAGCCAGCTGTCGCACAACGCCGCCAAGTATTCCGGCGCCAAGGCAGTGGCCACCGGCGAAAAACTGCCGGCCGCGCTGCTCGACCGCCAGCAGGCGTTCGGCTACACGCAGGAAGACCTGCGCTTCCTGCTCGCGCCGATGGCGCTGGCCGGCGAGGAAGCCACCGGCTCGATGGGCAACGACTCGCCGCTGGCCGTCATGTCCAACAAGCTCAAGCCGCTGTACAACTACTTCAAGCAGTTGTTCGCCCAGGTGACGAACCCGCCGATCGACCCGATCCGCGAAGCGATGGTGATGTCGCTGGTGTCGTTCATCGGTCAGAAGCCGAACCTGCTGGACACCAACAACGTCAACCCGCC
>DASVVD010000853.1:0-9638 GCA_036386715.1 Pseudoduganella sp. | reverse complement strand
CGCCACGAAGGCGATTTTTCGCCGGCCAGCGGCTGGGCCGGCGCGCAGGCGCTGGCGGCGTCCGGCCGCAAGCCCACTGCGCTGTTCTGCGCCAACGACGAGATGGCCGTCGGCGCGCTGGCGCATTTCCAGGAAGCGGGTATCCGCGTGCCGCGCGACCTGTCCGTGCTGGCCTACGACGACACGCCGAGCGCCGAATATGCGGCGCCGCGGCTGACGTCGGTGCGCATGCCGTGGCGGCAGATGACGCAAAACGGCGTGAATGCGCTGCTCAACCTGTGCTACGACCTGAAACGGCCGGTGGAACGGGACTTTCCCGTGACGGTGACGGTGCGCGCCTCGGTGGCCAACCTGGCGGCCATGGAGGATTGAACGCCGCCGCGAGGCGGCCTTGCAGCAGCCGTGCCGCGGCAGCGGAAGCGCTGCGGCTCAGAGGGTGATGTCGGTGCCGAGCAGCTTGAGGAACTGGGCCAGCCATTGCGGATGGGCGGGCCAGGCCGGCGCGGTGACGAAGTTGCCGTCGGTGATGGCGCAGTCGACGTCGATCGCGGCGTACTCGCCGCCGGCCAGCCTGACTTCCGGCGAGCAGGCCGGATAGGCGGAGATGCGCTTGCCGCGAATGACTTCGGCGGCCGCCAGCAGTTGCGCGCCATGGCATACGGCGGCGATCGGCTTGGCCGCGGCGGCGAACTGCTGCACGATCTCGATCACGCGCCCGTTCAGGCGCAGGTACTCGGGCGCACGGCCGCCGGCGATCATCAGGGCATCGTAGTGGGCCACATCGACATCGTCGAAGTCGGCGTTCAGCGCAAACAGGTGGCCGGGCTTTTCGGTGTAGGTCTGGTCGCCTTCGAAGTCGTGGATCGCCGTCTTGATCTTGTCGCCGCTCTTCTTGCCCGGGCACACGGCGTGTACCGTGTGGCCGACCATCTGCAGCGCCTGGAACGGCACCATGGTTTCATAATCTTCCGCAAAATCGCCGGTCAAAAACAGGATTTTCTTCGCTGCCATTCCGTTCTCCTTCGGGTTATCACGACATTGATTTCGACACTAGTTCCGATGCTTGTTTCAACAGATATTCAGGCACTCACATCGCCATCGACAACGCTTCGTCCTGGCGCGCGCCGAAGCTGGCCAGGTAGTCGACCACCTCGCCGGCCGTCGGCGGCCTGCAGCCTTCGCGCATGACGTTCAGGCTTGCCGTGGCAATCGCGAATTCGAGCGCGGCGTCGAGCGTGGCCCGGTCCAGGCCGGCCAGGCCATCGGCGGTCAGCTTGCCGGCGCTGCGCAGGCTGGCGACCAGCCCGGCGAAAAAGCAGTCGCCGGCGCCGACCGTGTCGACGACGTCGACGCCGGCCGGAATGCCCCGTTGCACGCTGGCCTGGCGCGAGAGCAGCATGCCGCCGCCCTCGCCCAGGGTCAGCGCGACCAGCTTGACGGCGGGCGCATCGAACAAGGCGCGGGCGGCGTCGACCGGGGAGAGATCCGTGAAGCCGAGGTATGCCAGGTCCTCTTCGCTGACCTTGATGATATCGGCCCGTGCCAGGGCGGACCGCACCCCGGCCGCGTAGCCCGCCAGGTCAGGGCACACCATCGGGCGCATGTTGGCGTCGACCGTCACCAGCGCGCCCGCCCTGGCGGCGGCCTCCATCACCTGCAGCGTCGTGGCGATATCGTCCGGCACCAGGGCCAGGCCGCCCGTATGGAGCAGCGCAAGGCCGGACGGCAGCGCGGCACAGGCCTGGGCGGCTGAAATGTCGCGATCCGCCACTGCGGCGCGATGGAAGGCATAGGTCGGCATCTTCTGCGCGTCGAGCGTGACGACGGCCAGCGAGGTGGGCATGGCGCTGCGCACCGTGCTTGCCAGGCGCACGCCCGCCTCGGCCAGGTAATCGGCGAAGCGCTGGCCGAAGCTGTCGTGCGAAAGGGGATTGAGGTAGGTTACCGCCAGCCCCTGGCGTGCCACCGCCAGCGTGAAATTGCATACCGAACCGCCCAGCACCGCCGCGAAGCGGCCATCGGGCTGCTCGATCAGGTCGACCAGTGCTTCGCCAAATGTCACCAGCATGGAATTTCCAATCCTGAATGTTATGAGTGTTTAAAGGTGTTTCAGGAACAGGTCGCGGTCGGGGGCGAAGTTGGCATACAGCGGCAGCAGCGCCGCGCCGATCCCGCGCGCGTCGGCACCGATGGTGCCGGCCAGTGCGATGGGGCGGAAAACGCCTTCCCAGCTGTAGTAGTCGAGCGATTTCTCGACCGCGGCCAGCAGCTTGTCCAGCAGCAGGCGGTCGATCGAGCCATCGATGATCACGCCTTCCAGGTCCAGCAGGCAGGTGGCGCTGACGATCGCCAGCGCGATCGCGCGCGCCGCCTCGTCGAGCCATGCGCTGGTATGGGCCAGCCAGGGCGCCTGCAGCGCCCGGCCGTCGCCGGCGGCTCCCACGTCGAGCCCCGCGGCGGCGTACAGCTGTTCGAGATTGAACAGCGAGGCGGCGCTCAGCAGCTGCTCGGGCGCCGATCCGGCAGCGCCGCGTGCCAGGCCGAGCGGGATCGAGCCCACCGCGCCGGCATTGCCGTGCAGGCCGCCGTGCAGGTGGCTGTTGATGACCAGGCCACCGCCGACGAAGGTGCCGACGAACACATACAGGTAGCTCTGGATGCTGCGGCCGCGGCCGGCCACCAGTTCGGCCACGCAGGCGGCCGCGGTGTCCTTGGAAAATTCGACCGGCAAGTCGGTCATTGCCTGCACCCGCGCTCGGATGTCGATGTTGTCCCACCCGCTGGCCTGCTCCGGCGCCATGCCGAGCAGCCTTTGCCAACCGCCCAGCGCCAGCGGCGCGGCGATGCCGATGCCGCTGAGGCGTGCAAGCCAGCGCGGATCGAGGCGCGCGCACAGGGCCTTGAGCTGCTGCTCGATCATGTCGAACAGCGTATCGGGCTCGGGAAACGGGTATGACAGCGACGAGCGCTCGCGCACCTTGCCGACGAAATCGATCAGCAGCAGGTCCAGGCTGCGGCGCCCGATCTTGATGCCGATGAAGAAGGCGCCATCGGGATCGAGCACGATCGGCACCGACGGCTGGCCGACCTTGCCGCGCAGCGGCGCCAGCTTGCGCACCAGGCCATCTTCGAGCAGGCGGTTGATGATCAGCGAAACGGTCTGCGTGCTCAGCTTCGTCAGCCGCGCCAGGTCCGCTTTCGGCATGCTGCCATTGAGCCGCACGGCCTGCAGCACGATGCGCTCGTTGAACTGGCTCATGCCAATCTGGTTCGAGCCGCGCGGGCGCAGCCATTCGATGGCTTCCTCGTCCTCGTCGGCCAGGGTTGGGTCGATTGGATCGTCTAGCATGGTCGTCAGTGGATCATCCGGTTTGGTTGGGCGTGGGCGCCACGATCTTACTACGGTGCCCCGTCAACGCAACGGGATATCGGCGATCACGCCCTTTGTGAAAATAAAATTCGCAAATGGCTGCATTTCGCCGGTCTGCACGATGGCATACGCCTGTTCCACCCGCTCGTAGAAGGCAAACCGTTCAACGGCTTCGCCGCCGCACGGCGCACACAAGGCCACCACCTCGCGCTGCAGCGGCGACACGTAACCGTCCGGCGTGTCGCCGACCTTCATGAAGGCGACCGGCCATTCCGCGGCCGTGCCGAGCGGAAATACCGACAGCACCGCGGCGCAGGCGCGCTGCAGGCCGGCGCCCGCCAGCCGCACCAGCGGCTTGCCGGCGCCCAGCGTAGTGGCCGTGAAATTGGCGTCCACCACCGCGATGGCATCGCCATGCCCCATCTCGGCCAGCACCTTCAGCAGCTCCGGCGTCAGCAGCGGATCGATGCCCTTAAGCATGGGCTCGCGCCGGCAGGTCGTTCGGGTTCTTGGCGCCCGTCATCACCGCCACCGTGTCCGACATGTCGATGTGTTTCGGGTCGACCACCGCGACCCGCTTGCCGAGCCGCTGGATGTGGATGCGGTCGGCGATCTCGAACACGTGCGGCATGTTGTGGCTGATCAGGATCACCGGCAGGCCGCGGTCGCGTACCCGGCGGATCAGCTCGAGCACCATATTGCCTTCCTTGACGCCCAGTGCCGCGGTCGGCTCGTCGAGGATCACGACATGCTTGGCAAACGCCGTGCTGCGCGCCACTGCCACGCCCTGGCGCTGGCCGCCGGACAGGGTGCCGACCGCCTGCTGCATCGAGCGGATGCCGATCTTCAGGTCCTGCATGTGGCGCACCGCTTCGGCCAGCATCTTTTTCTTGTCGATGACACGCAGCCAGCTACCGAGCACGCCGGGCCGCAGGATTTCGCGGCCGAGGAACAGGTTTTCGGCGATCGTCATGGCCGGCGCGACCGCCAGGTCCTGGTAGACCGTCTCGATGCCGTGCTTGCGCGCATCGATGGGCGACTTGAAGTGGACCGGCCGGCCGTCCAGCAGCATCTCGCCGGCATCGGGCACCACGGCGCCGGACAGCGCCTTGATCAGCGAGGACTTGCCGGCACCGTTGTCGCCGATCACAGCCAGGATTTCGCCGGCGCGCAAATCGAAATCGGTGCCGTCGAGCGCGGTGACACCGCCGTAGCGCTTGACCAGGCCGCGCGCCTGGAAAACCACGTCCGTATGTTGGATTGCCATTTGCTTAGCCTTTCTTGTGGGTCAGTTGGTCGGCGGCGACGGCCAGGATCACCAGGATGCCGGTCACCAGGACCTGGTAGACGGAGGACACGCCCATCAGGGTCAGGCCGTTGCGGAACACGCCGACGATCATGACGCCGATCAGGGTGCCGAGGATGTGGCCGCGGCCGCCGAACAGGCTGGTGCCGCCGAGGACCACCGCAGTGATGCTGTCGAGGTTGTCGGTCTGGCCGCCCTGCGGATCGCCGACGCCCATGCGCGAGACCGAGAGCAGCGCGGCGATGCCGTAGAACAGGCCGGCCATCATGTACACGCCGACCAGCACCTTCTTGGTGGCGATGCCGGTCAGCCGCGCTGCTTCCGGATTGTTGCCGACCGCGTAGATGTGGCGGCCCGGCGCGGTGTCGCGCAGGAACAGCCAGGTCAGCAGGTACAAGCCGAGCATCACCACGGTACCCCAGGCGATGTTGGTCTGCCCGAGCTGGAACGTGTTGCCGAGGAAGGTCATGGCGTCCGGCACGCCGGTCACGGTCTGCGCGTTCGAATACAGCTGGGTGACGGCGAAGGCGATGTTCAGGGTGCCGAGCGTGACGATGAACGGCGGCAGCTTGATCATGGTCACGAGGGCGCCGTTGATGTAGCCGATCAGCACGCAGGCCGCCATGCCGCACAGCACGGCGAGCCCGGGGCTCATGCCCAGGTCGACGCAGAACTTGGTCATGACCACCGAACCGAGCGCCATCGCCATGCCGCACGACAGGTCGATGCCGGCGGTAAGGATGATCAGGGTCTGGCCGATGGCGATCACGCCGACCACCATCACCTGCTGCAGGATCAGCGAGAAATTCTGCCCGCTCAGGAAACGGTCGGACTGGGTGGCGAAGAAGATGCTCGCGACCAGCAGGGCCAGCAGCGGGCCAAGCGTCGCGACCGACGGCAGGTAGTGTTTGAGGCTGGCGCTCTTGCCGGCGTGGCCGGATGCGGCCGGGGCAGGCGCGAAACTGGGCGATGCGAAGTCTTTCACAGTCGTTTTCATGACGGTTTTCCTTGTGCGATTGCGTAGGAGGGACGGCTGGCTGGCCCGGCGCGTCTGCCTGGCGTTTTGCCGGCGGATTCAGCGGCGAACCCGCGGGCGGTCTGCTGTTATTGCTGCTGTTACTGTTGTTACTACTGCTGCTGTTACTTGCCCCAGCAGGCACCCAGCCCGAAGGCGGTGTCCTTGCTGCCGACGCCCGCCACGGGCTTGTCGGTGATGAGCGCCGTGCCGGTATCGACATAGCCGCCGGCCTTCTTGCCGGTCCTGGCGTACTGCACCCCGGCGTCGACCGCCAGGCTGGCCATCTTCAACGGGTATTGCTGCGCGGTCGCCGCGATCGCGCCGGCCTTGACGTCGCGCACGCCGGCACAGCCGCCGTCGATCGACACGATCATCACGCTCTTTTCCTTGCCGGCCGCTTTCAGGGCCTTGTAGGCGCCGGCCGCGGCAGGCTCGTTGATGGCGTAGACCAGGTTGATGTCGGGATTTTTTTGCAGGCAGTTTTCCATCGCCGTCTGGCCCTTGCCCTGGTCGCCATAGGTATCGGCCATGCAGACCACACCGGCCGGCCGGGCCAGGTTGGCGGTCCTGGCGTCGACGCCGGGCGTGCCGAGCCCGGCCAGGAAGCCGTTGTGGCGGGCGATGCCGACCGGATGGCCGGGCAGCAGGTCGAGCATGGCGACCTTGAGCGGCTTGCCGGCCAGCGTCGCCCTGGCGTATTGGCCGATCAGGGTGCCGGCCTGGTAGTTATCGGTTGCAAACAGCGCATCGGTGGCATCCTGCGGCGCGGCCG
The DNA here is from genome assembly GCA_036386715.1 of Pseudoduganella sp. Classification (GTDB taxonomy): domain Bacteria; phylum Pseudomonadota; class Gammaproteobacteria; order Burkholderiales; family Burkholderiaceae_D; genus Rugamonas. Next base: position 3,172 of record DASVVD010000853.1, on the reverse strand, counting down.
GACTGTCGAGCGCGATCACCATCACGCCCTGGCTGCGTGCCCGCTTGATCGCCGGGACGATGGCTTTCGAGTCGCTGGGGGTGATCAGGATGGCCTTTGCGCCGGCCGACACCATGTTCTCGAGCGCGCTGATCTGGCCGGCATTGTCGCCGTCGGACTTGCCGGACGCCGTCAGCAGCTTGGCACCCTGCGCCGTGGCCGCCTGCAGGGCGCCTTCCTTCATCTTGACGAAGAAGGGATTGGTTTCGGTCTTGGTGATCAGGCCGACGATGGGCTGGTCGGCAGCGGCGGCCATGGTGGCGGTGCCAGCGGCCGATGCCATCAGGCCCATGGCCAGGCAGTGTTTGAAATGCATGTGGTGTCTCCTGATTATTATGAGGAAAGGCTGCTGGTCAAACCTGGTTGCCGCTGCTCTGACAACGAATATAGGCCGGAATAATAAATAAATCAAGAAGCTTTATTTATTATTCAGGCGTTCAAAACCACGCTTCGACCTGCAGGCCGGCTGAAGCGCCATGGGTATTGCCACCGAACACACCAGTGCTCGACAGCGTGCTGCCGGCGCTGGCGGCCAGCTGCGCGGCGGTGTTCCACTTGGCGTAAGTGACGAAAGCGCGCAGTTCCGGGCGGGTCCAGAAGCCGCGCCCGGCGGTCAGCGTCGGCGCAAAGGTGATCTTGGTCAGCTTCTGGGTCGCCCCACCCGCCTCGGGGCGGATCCGGTCATGGCCGAGGTCGAGCTGCAACTTGATGTTGTCGGTCACCGAATACACCGGGCGCACGCCGATAGTTGCCCAGGTCCGGGTGCCGGCAGCGCTCCTGTCGCGCTGCACCAGGCCGACCAGCGCACCGCACAGGTCCGGGGTGGCCTGCCAGATCAGCTGGTCGAAGACGCGGGCGCGCGTCACATCCGGTCCCAGCGTGATGTCGGCGGTGCCGCCGATCAGGGTGCCGGGGCCGACCCCGTACTGCACGCCGAACTTGTTGTCGCCGCCGAGCACCTTGTCCTGCAGGTGGACCAGCGAGACCGACCAGCCGCCATGCGCGCCGGAGTTCGCCGTATCCTTGCCGATCCATGTCAGGTCCAGTTGCAGCGTGCCGTTCGGGTTGACCTCGACACCTTCGTAGGTGATGTTCTGGCGGGTGGCGGACGTGTGCCGCGCACCGCCAATGGGCCTGTCGTCGAGGCTGCGGAGTACCTTTTCATCGAGCTTGTCGTCGCGGAACAACGCATAGCTGAACCTGCCGGGTCCGAGCGGAAATCCCTCGATGCCCGCCCCCACGCCATCGCTGTGCAGCCACTTGTAGTCGATCGTGTGGATGTCGAGGCGATGGTAGTAGCGCTGGCCCATCCACGCCCTGCCGCCCTGCAGGAAATCGAGATCCACGGCTTCGATGAAGGCCTGGCTGACATACTTGGAAGCGGTGCCGAAATCGTAGCCGTCCGCCGCGATGTTGCCCATGAAATGGGCGACAAAGCGGGCGCCGTTGGCCGACCGGGCCACTTCCTTGAAGTACAGGAATTCGCCGTACGAGTCGCATTCATTGCCGAGACGGTATTTGCCGACACCTTCCAGCCCGAAGCAGGCCTGCTCGCCACCACCGGTGTTGTGGCCCGCGCCGGTGCGGAAATACGCGTGGAACTCGCCGTCGGTCTCGCTGGCGCGTGCGGTGCCGCCAGCCACGAGCAAAGCCATGGCCGCAGGCAATACTTTCAATAAGCGATTGCGCATGATGTGTCTCCTTCGTTGTAGTTTTGGCGCCGGCCGCCGGTCAAGGCAGGCGAGCGATCAGTCGCGGGTCGGTGGACACCGTCTGGACGGCCTGGCAGGGGCAGGCTGGCTGTACCGACACTGGAACTGGACGCAGTATGCTGTCGACAAATTAATAAATCAATTCGTTTTATTAAATATTTTGACCGGCGTTGTGCAGTGGTGACGTCGCGGTGGGCGTCTCCTGCCGGTCGGGCTACGAAGCGCTTATTACGCCGGCCATCGGCAACGAAGAGTGGAAAAGTGCCTTACCGGCTTTAAAATGATCGAACCCTACTGCGCACCACAGGCAATCCGCCTGATCGACGCCATGGCCGGCTTACGAGGCCGGCCGCATGCCCGGAGCCTGCCATGATCTTTCGCCAGTTGTTCGATCCCACTTCATCGACGTACACCTACCTGCTCGCCGACGGCGGCGAGGCGTTGCTGGTCGATCCCGTCTATGAACAGGTGCCGCGCGACACGGCACTGCTGCAGGAGCTTGGCCTGAAGCTGCTGGCCACCCTCGATACGCACGTGCACGCCGACCATGTGACCGGTGCCTGGCGCCTGCAGCAGCGCTGCGGCAGCCGCATCGCGCTGGCCGCGGCGGCAGGTGCCGAACTGGTCGACCGCCCGCTGCGGCATGGCGACCGTGTGCCGTTTGGTGCACGCCATCTCGGCGTGCGCGCCACGCCCGGCCACACCAATGGCTGCCTGACCTACGTGCTCGACGACGAGAGCATGGCCTTCACCGGCGACAGCCTGCTGATCCGCGGCTGCGGGCGCACCGACTTCCAGCAAGGCAGCGCGCGGCAGCTGTTCGCGTCCGTACGCGGGCAGATCCTGTCGCTGCCCGACAGCTGCCTGCTCTACCCGGCGCACGATTACCGGGGCATTACCGTGACCAGCGTGGCCGAGGAGCGCCGCTTCAACCCGCGCCTGGGCGGCGAAGTGGACGAGGGCGACTTCACCGGCCACATGGACAACCTGAACCTGCCGCACCCGAAGCTGATCGCGGTGGCCGTTCCCGCCAACCTGCGCTCGGGCCGGCCGGAAGACGGCGAGCTGCCGTCCGAGGCACCCGGCTGGGCGCCGCTGACGCTGCGCTTTTCCGGCGTGTGGGAAATCGAGCCGATGGCATTGCTCGAGCATGGCGGCAAGGCGCAGATCCTCGACGTGCGCGAGGAAGCGGAATTCATCGACAGGCTGGGCCACCTGCCGGGTGCCCGGCTGGTGCCGCTGTCGCAGCTGAAGGATCACCTCGGGGAGCTCGACAGGGACCAGCCCGTGGTGGCCGTGTGCCGGTCCGGCGTGCGCTCGGCGCAGGCCTGCGTGCTGCTGGCCAAGGCCGGCTTCGGCCAGGTGGCGAACCTGGCCGGCGGCATGCTGCGCTGGAAAATCGAGGGCATGCCGGTGGCGGC
>DASVVD010000852.1:0-5308 GCA_036386715.1 Pseudoduganella sp. | reverse complement strand
CATTGCGTTCTCCGTTGGACTCGTCAAGTGTTCTAGGTTGGTATTGTTTTTCCCGGCAGCCGCGATGATCGATTCTCAGTATTTCGGCATCGATTCATCCACCTGCAGTGCCCAGGCGTGCACGCCGCCCGTCAGGTTCGTCACTTTCTGGAAACCATGCCGCTCCAGGAACGCTGCCACCTGCAGGCTGCGCGCGCCGTGGTGGCAGATGCAGACGATTTCCGCATCCTCGTCCAGGTCGTCGATGCGGGCCGGGATGGTCTGCATCGGCATCAGGGTGGCACCTTCGATATGGCAGGTGTCGAACTCCCAGTTCTCGCGCACGTCCAGCAGGAACGGGTGCGCGCGCTTGTCGTCAGCCAGCCAGGCGGCCAGCTCCGGAGCGGTGATCTGTTGCATGGTCGGCCTCAGAACGTGAAGTGCGACGGGGTGATGGCGGCCTGCAGCGGCTGCACGTCGGTCTCGAACAGCTTCTTGGTGTCGTAGCTGCCCTCGCCGGTGCGGGTGATCAGGTGCGCCGACATGACCGGCGATTCGCCGATGATGGCCAGGATGCGGCCTTCCGGTTTCACCTGCTGCAGTACGGTTTCCGGCAGCACCGGCAGCGCGCCGGCAAACACGATCACGTCGAACGGCGCGCCGTTGGTCCAGCCCTGCGCGCCATTGCCCAGTTCCACGGTGGCATTGGTGATGCCGTTCGCGGCCAGGTTGTTCTGCGCCAGCTCCTTCAGTGCCGGGTCGATCTCGACCACGGTCACATGGCGGGCCCGGTGCGCCAGCAACGCGGCCACGTAGCCGCTGCCGGCACCGACCAGCAATACGTTCTCATGCTTCTTCACGTGCACGTCCTGCACGATGCGCGCTTCGATCTTCGGGTTCAGCATCGAGGCGCCGCCCGGCAGCGGAATGGAGGTGTCGACAAAAGCCAGCTTGCGATAGGCTTCCGGCACATAATCCTCGCGTTTTACGACCATCAACAGATCGAGGATATCGGTGTCCAGCACGTCCCACGGACGAATCTGCTGTTCGATCATATTGAATCGGGCTTGTTCGATATTCATCTTTTAGACTTTGGTGAAGGAATAAGAATCCGTCATTTTATCGTTGAACTGGTCTGGACGGGATATTAACGATAACCACGGCAGGCGGCTCGAAATTGCGACAGTCTGCAGTTTGGCGGGGTTGAAACAGCGAAAAAGTGAACAGAAGGCAAAGGAAAGCGGAGCAAAACCGGCCTTTCCGGTCAGGCCGGCCGTGCCATGCCGCGTTCGACCAGGCCCAGGTAGAGGTCCATGAACGCTTCCGGGTCGACCGGGCCGCAGCACGGGTCGAAGCTGTGCGCCCACAGCATCAGCATCGTGACGGGCGCGGTCAGCACGCGCGTCATCATGGCCGCATCGACCGGTACGAATTCCCCCCGCTCCACGCCGCGCTGCACGATGGAAGCGATCAGCGCATGGCCGCGCGAGATGACTTCCTCATTATAGAACCGGGCTATTTCAGGAAAATTACCGGCCTCGGCCACCATCAGCTTGGCCAGGCCGGAAGCGCGGGTGGAGGCGACATCGGCCCACCAGCGGCGCAGCATCGCACGCAGCAGTTCGTTGCAGGAAGTGCTGTCGGCAGCGGCAACGTCAATTTCGGCCCTGCCGATCACGTCGACGATATTCTCGCGCACGACGGCCTTGAACAGCTCTTCCTTGTTTTCAAAATAGAGGTACAACGTGCCTTTCGACACGCCGGCGCGGCGGGCCACGTCCTCCAGGCGGGTGGCGGCATAGCCGCGGTCCACGAACAGCTCCAGCGCGGCGGCCAGCAGTTCCTGTGGCCGGGCGTCCTTGCGGCGCTCCCAGCGCGGTTTCGTGTCGGATTGCATAGGGCTTGCCTGATTACCTGATCATTACTTACTTGCGGGTCAGTAAATCATAGACCTGCATTATGGCAACGTCAAGGATGCGCAGCCCCTCCCTACGGGCGATGCGTGATCCGGCTACGCTCGGGATTGGCCGGAAAGTCGGCGCCGCGGTGCACCGTTTCCAGCTGGCCCGACGGGAATTCCTGCTCGTGCTCGCCATCGTCATCGTTCCAGCGGCAACGGATACTGTCGCCGCGCGTGCCGATGACGATCATCTGCTGGTGCCAGCCGATCGGCCGTACCACATCGCCTGCCCTGGGTCGTTCGCGGTCCATGCCTGCCTCCCCGGTTGTTCCTGTACCGGCCATGCTAATCCAGCCGGCGGCATCGTGACGTACCGAACGGTGACGCACGGGCACGGCGACGTATCATCGGGCAATTCTTTTGTCGGGAGACCGCCTTGCCGTCCACGGATCCGCTGTCGCGGTTGCGGCGCATCCGCCGTATCGCCACCTGCCTGCTGGCCGCCATGGCCGGCGTGTTCCTGGCCGCCCGGCTGTTGCAGCCCGGTTATCCGTGGCTGGGTTTCGTGGCCGCCTTTGCCGAGGCGGCGATGGTCGGTGGCCTGGCCGACTGGTTCGCCGTCACCGCCCTGTTCCGCCACCCGCTCGGACTGCCGATTCCGCATACCGCCATCATCCCCCGCAACAAGGACCGGATCGGCGCCAACATCGCCGAATTCCTCGAACATAATTTCATCACGCCCGACGTCGTGCGCAACGAGCTGAAGGACGTGGACTTCACCGGAACCTGCGCGCGCTGGCTGGCCAGCGACGACAACAACCGCGCCGTGGCCGAGCGCATCGTCGGTACGATTCCCGCGGTGCTGAACATGATCGAGGACCGCGACGCGGCCAGCTTCGTCGGCGGCACGCTGGCCTCGAGCCTGAAAGATGTCAAGCTGGCGCCGCTGACAGGCCAGGTGTTGTCGGTGCTGGTGGCGAACGGCCAGCACGTGCGGCTGCTGCAGAAGGTGCTGGGCCTGGTGGCCACCGCGCTGGAGGAAAACCGCGGCTACATCCGCCAGAAGGTGCACGACCACAGCCCCAAGTGGATGCCGAAGATGGTCGATGAAAAATTCTTCGAGCGGCTGATGGATGGCATCGGCAGCATCCTCGACGACATGGCCGATGAAAACGGCGAATGGCGCGCCCGCTTCCATGACGCCATTACCGAGCTGACCGTGAAGCTGGAAGAGTCGCCCGAGTACGAACAGAAGCTGCGCGGCCTGCTCGCGCGCGGGCTCACGCATCCACTGTTCCGCGAATACGTGTCGGGCGTGTGGGGCGACATCCGCGGCCGGCTGCTGGCGGCCAGCGCCGCGCCCGAGTCGCCGCTGCTGCTGCGCACCCAGGGCGCGCTGCGCATTTTCGCCACCGCGCTCGATCAGAACGAACCCGTGCGGGCCAGGCTGAACGACTGGCTGAAAAGCTTTGCCGCCGAGGCGATCGTGGAGCGGCGCGGGCTGATCGTGGCCGTGGTGCGGAAGGTCATCGACAAGTGGGATGCCGAGACGATTTCGCAGAAGCTGGAGCTGCAGGTGGGCAGCGACCTGCAGTTCATCCGCATCAACGGCACGCTGGTCGGCGGTGTCATCGGCGTGCTGCTGTATTCGATCTCGCTGCTGCTGGGCGTGCACTGAGCGGAGTACAATAGCCGGCTGTCCCCCGAGTTTTCACCTGTCCATGAACTGCCGCGACCATTGCGGTGCCTGCTGCACCGCCCCTTCCATCACCAGTCCGATTCCGGGCATGCCGAACGGCAAGCCCGCCGGCGTGCGCTGCGTGCAGCTCGACGACGACAACCGCTGCCGCGTGTTCGGCAAGCCGGAGCGGCCGGCTTTCTGCGGCGGGCTGCAGCCGGCGGCCGACATGTGCGGCGACAGCCGGGAGCACGCGATGGTGTGGCTGGCGGCGCTGGAGCGGGCGACCGCGCCAGCGCCAGCGCCTTAATCTAGGTCCCAGCCCAAAAGTATCAAGCGGCAGTGGCGACACTGAAATTTGTAAAAGGCAGAACTACCGCCAGGACGGTATCCTTCTGTCGCCCATTGCCATCCGCCTTCATCTTGCTCGTACTCGGTTTTCCACTGCTGTTTTGTCTCGCCCGACGCAGCACTTACGTCAACGGTTGTTGCGTCGCCATGGAACTCGCAGGCATCTCCACAGTGAGAGAGCCAGGACTCTTGTTGCCAGGACTCGTAGCCAGGTGTCCGCAAGTTAATCTCTTCCACTACATCGTTGGAAACTCCTGCTTGAACTAAGGGATATGAATCCGCGAACGAAGCACCAAGCTTCGAAGCGCTGGAACCGTCCGCAATGCACCAAGGACACAGCTTCTCGTTCAATTCCTCAATGGCGTAAACAGGACCGAAATAAATATAACCTCTCTCCATACCGCAGCATGCACATACGGCCTGACTAGCCTTGATGGCTCCTGTCGAAAGTGGGTCTGGATGATATTGAAAATACGGCAGAGGTTGAGCAGTAGTTGACATCGCGTGGTGGTTTAAAGTTATGTTCGCTTTTGTGCGCAGAACAAAACAGCCGGAGTCCGACACTGGCCAGACGTTCTAGTGCCCTCGGCCTGTTGATGAGGAATATTCTACGCCGTAGCCCATTTCATATATTCGTTGGCAAGCCCGCCGGCGTGCGCTGCGTGCAGCTCGACGACGACAACCGCTGCCGCGTTTTCGGCAAGCCGGAGCGGCCGGCTTTCTGCGGCGGGCTGCAGCCGGCGGCCGACATGTGCGGCGACAGCCGGGAGCACGCGATGGTGTGGCTGGCCGCGCTGGAGCGGGCGACCGCGCCATTGTCATAACCGTCAGGTCGTGGCCCGCTCCACGATCGTAAACCCCACGTCGCGCACCGGCTCGGCCACGGTCAGCCCGTCGGCACGCTGCATGATGTACTGCGCGGCGGTATGGCCGATCAGCGTGCCGTCGACCCGCACGCTGGTCAGCGCCGGGTGCAGTTCGCGCGACATGGCAAGGTCGCCCAGCCCGATGATCGCCAGCTGGTCCGGCACCCTGATGCCCTGCGCCTGCGCCTCGGTCAGCACGCCGAGCGCCACCATGTCCGAGCTGCAGAAGATCGCGTCGAGCGACGGGTCTTTCGCCAGCAGCGCGCGCAGGCCTTCGCGCCCGCTGGCGACGGAACTGGGGGCCGGCACCATGTGGGTCGGCACCACGTTCGCGCCCAATGCCTGCGCGGCATTGGCGAAGGCGAGGTTGCGCCGGATGGCGCGCTCGTCGTCGGCGCTGATGCAGGCCATGCGGCGCCGGCCACGCCTGTGCAGGAACTGCGCCACGGCCGCTCCCACCTTTTCGTGCGAGAAGCCGACCAGCATGTCGACCGGCGTCGGCGTCAGGTCCCATGTCTCGACGACGGGGATGCC
>DASVVD010000851.1:0-12186 GCA_036386715.1 Pseudoduganella sp. | reverse complement strand
CCTGCAGCAATTCCATGGCCCGGGAAAACCACTCCACAGCCGCGCCGGGATTGTCATCGTTGAAGTATGCGATACCGAGCTGGTTGGCGACCTCAACGCTTGGCTGCCGCTCATATTCGTCATTCAGCCGCGTTATCGTGGCTGTGTTTTCCCCTGCGATCGGCGCGGCGTCGGGATTTGTCATGGACGGTGGCTCATCTCGTACTCGTCGATCTTTTTCGGCGAGTAGAAGCTGTGGTAAGCGTCGTTGGCGATCGAGACGGCCTTGAGCCGCCGGTTCAGCAGGATCAGTTCGTTCAAAACGGGAGCAATGTAATACACCCCGTCCACGCTGGCATCCTTGCGGATCGAATTCTGCGCCGCAGTGATGAAGTCGCTACCCTTGGCGAAGTAATAGATGCCGGCAATGGCATGTCGGCTAATCGGATATTTTTCCGCCGTTTCGATAATATCGCGATCGCCTTCCAGGCGCACGTACGACCAGCGCGGGTGTACCGATTCGAACGTGACGCAACCCGCATCGGCCTGCAATGCGCGCAGCTCGGCCAGCAGCCCGTCCAGGCCGGCATCGAAGATCTGGTCCCCGTTGGCGATGATCAGCGGCTCGTCGTTGCCAATGTGGTCGACTGCCAGCAGCGCACTGCAGGCAGCGCCCATCGTCGCATTCATCAGGCGGATGATGACGCACTGGCCACCGGTCAGCAGGCGCACTGTGCTGTCCAGGTGGTAACGGGTGCAATCCTCTTCGCGCAGGATGAAGATGAAGCGTTTTTCTTCCGCGATGGTCGAGAGGTTGTCGATGACATGCTGGATCATCGGCTTGCCGGCGATTTCCGCCAGCGGTTTCGGGAATGGATATTCTTTGTTCTCGAAGAACATCGACTGCACACCGAGGGGAATCAGGATATTAAGCATGCATGGCCTTCAGTCGTTCGATTTCCCCGCTGATATTGAGGAAGTTGACGTCGCGTACATCGTTCACGCACAGTACATGCGCGCCGGATTCGCGCGCCGCCTTGATGCCGTTTGGATTGTCCTCAACGATCAAGCATTCCGATGGGGTCAGGTTCAGCCGGCGGATCGCTTCGATATACATGTCCGGCGCCGGCTTTGGCCTCGGTACATCCTCGTTGGACAGGTAGAAGTCCAGCAAAGGCAGCAGATTGGCCCGGTCCAGCATCATCAGCACGGTATGCCGGATCGAGTTCGAGCAGACAGCGAGGCGATAGCCCTGCGCATGCAGACGGGTCAGTGCGAACTGATGATGGAATGTGGGTTTGCATTTCGCATAGATCACTTCCGTCGTGTACAACTGCTTCATGTCGTTGATGAAGCTGTGCAGCGATTCCGGCAAGCCCCGCTCCATCGACAGCATTTTCAGCTTGGTCTTGGTCGGCAACCCATCATAGGTAACCAGATGGTCATAGCGGCTGATCTCCATGCCGAACAGCGCCAGTGCCCGGTTCAGGGCTTCGTAATGCCATTCCTTTGCTTCGATCAGGACGCCGTCCATGTCGAAAATGATGGCTTTGATGTCAGACACGGAAAAAGTCCTTTGCATCGTTAGGAAAATCAGTACACAGGCTGAGCAGGGGCTCGCCGTGGAGGTTGTTGGCGCGCAGTGCTTCCCACTGGTCCAGGTGGGGGCGCCCATGCAGCTCGGGCGAAACGATGCACACGGCCTTGCCGGCCACGAGCCAGGAACGCACCAGCGACCAGTCGTACCATTCGCCATGGAAGGCGTCGAGCCACACCCCGACAGCCTGCTCCAGGCACGGCGGAGCCGGTTCGTATTCGCTGCAACGCGTGTACACTGGCACACCGTGCCGGAGATAGCCCAGCGTATCAGGTACCGACATGTCGAACACGAAGGCGCCGTCGATAGTGTGGCGGGCAAGGGCTTCCTTGACCAGTTGTTGCAGGCCATCGGCCTTGATGTTCAGCGCTAGCGGCCGGCTGTGCGAATAATTTGCGGCAAGTGCCAGGAATTGATCCAGCGTCATTTCGCCACCCGCAGGCAGGTCGTGGGCGATGACCACGGTACCGCTCGCATCGCGCAAATCAGTTTCAATTCCGGCACCGCCTTCGAACGCACGCACAAAAGCGGCATGCGCGTTTTTTTCGCCGGAATGTAGCCAATGCCCGCGATGTGCAACTATTTTCATGACACTCCTCAAGATGGGGAACATTCTAGCGAAGGCCTGCTTCGTCACAATTCAGGAGCATGACAAGAATAGCAGCCCTGTTCTTGGAAAAGCAGCGCCTGTCAAACTTCGTCCGACGCGCAGCGCTGGAGTACAAGGCGGATTGATCACGTCGGGAATCGCTTCGGTAACAAGGGTAGTTTCGATTATTGAAGCACCCTGATATCAAGATTATGGTGATCCAGTGCGTAGCGCGCCACTCAAGCCGGGTTACCTGTCACGAGGCAACGGGTGGCTGCAGACGCGTGTCCTTGTCCGGCCCGAACATGTCGCGCAGCTGCTGCTGGATCTCGGGCGGATAGCCGCGCTGGAAATGGCTGGGCCAGGGATAGGCAGGGCGGTCGGTGCCGTCCTTGAGCCGTACCTTTTCGGTCGCGCACAGGAACTTGGCCGGACTGCCGCCCACGACCGTGAAAGCTTCCACGTCGCGGCTCACGTTGCTGTGCGCAGCGACCAGCGCATGCTCGCCGATCTTTACGCCCGGCAGCACCACCGACATCGTCGCCACGACAGAGAAATCGCCTATTTCGCACCCCATCATCACGTCGCTCGGCGGGTGCGGGTCGTTGGTCAGCACCACATAGGGAAATATCCAGACGAAATTGCCCACCTTCGAATGCTGGCCGATATGCACATTGCTGTGCGTTCGCACATAGTCGCCGATCTCGCAATGGCCCTGGAAATCAGACAGGGTACCGATCTGCAGGTTCTTGCCGGCATGGGTTCCTTCGCGCACGGTCACGCGGTGCCCGGTGACGAGGCCGTCGCCGAACGAGGAGCCCTCGTAGAAGATGCTGTGCGAGCGGATCAGCGCACCCGCGCCGATCGTCAACGGGCTGCCGTCGGCAAGCCTGGACGGGTGACCCAGTTCGCAGTGATTGCCGATCGTGGCGTTGTCGCCGATAACGACATTCTCCTCCACGATGGTAAAGGCGCCGATGCTCACATTTGCGCCCAGTTTCGCCCGCGGCGACACCAGGGCTGTGGGATGGATGCTCATATTGTCTCCTCGCTCCATGTTTGATTACAGCGTCGGCACGATGGCGCGCACGGCGGCGGCGGCTTCCTCGGCCTGTTCCAGGCTCATATGCGGTCCGATCGGAAGGCTCAGCACCTCCCGATGCATTGCCTCGGCAATCGGGAATGCGCCTTCGCCCAGGCCCAGTTCCGCATAAGCCTGCTGCAGGTGCGGCGGAATCGGATAATGCACGATGGTGCCAATGCCCGCCTCGGCCAGTTTCGCGGCCAGCGCATCGCGTCGCGCATGGCGCACCACGTACAGGTGCCAGACCGGATCTGCCCACTGGGGCACGACCGGCAACAGCAGTCCTTCGATGCCGGCCAGTGCCTGCGTGTAATGCGCAGCGATCGCGCGGCGGCGCGCATTGCCGTCGTCCAGCACGTCCAGCTTCACGCTCAGGAAGGCCGCCTGCATTTCGTCCAGCCGTGAATTGAAGCCTTGCACCAGGTTGTGGTATTTCTTCTGTGAGCCGTAGTTGCGGTAGGTGCGCAGCAATTGGGCCAAGTCGTCGTCGTCGGTGGTAATGCCGCCGCCGTCGCCGAGTGCGCCGAGGTTTTTACCGGGATAGAAGCTGAATGCGGCGGCATGGCCCAGATTGCCGGTGCGCTTGCCATCGTTCGTGGCACCGTGCGCCTGCGCCGCGTCTTCCAGCACCTTGAGGCCGTGCCGTGCCGCGATTGCCAGGACCGCCTCCATGTCGGCCGGCTGGCCATACAGGTGCACCGGGATGATCGCCCTGGTACGGGGTGTGATCGCCGCCTCGATACGGGCGGGATCGATGTTATACGTGGCTTCCACCGGTTCGACGGGCACCGGCGTGGCGCCGCACTGGCTGACAGCCAGCCAGGTGGCGATGAACGTGTTGCTTGGGACGATCACCTCGTCGCCGGGGCCGATACCCCAGGCGCGCAGTACGAGCATGATGGCGTCCAGGCCGTTGGCGACACCGATGCAATGGCGGCTGCCGCAATAGGCGGCAAAGCGTTCTTCGAACTGTGCGACTTCCTTGCCGAGAACGAACCAGCCGGACTGCAGTACACGGCGGAATGCCGTTTCCAGCTCGGCCGCCTGGCTATTGTTGATCGCCTGCAGATCGAGGAAGGGGACACTCATCGATTGCTCTCCTGGTCGCGACCGCGCACCATCGCGGCAAAATCGTTGTAGTCATAGTAGTAATCGCTCTTGTTGAACTTGGTCGAAGCCATCACCAGGCACACCGCGCCGGACGAGAAATTCTCGACTTCACGCCACATCAGCTTGGGGATGTACAGGCCGTAATAGGAGCGATTCAGGTGAAACTTCTTGCGCTCATAGCCATCGTCGACAATGACATCGAAGCTGCCGGACATCGCGATCACCAACTGCTGCAGCTCCACATGGCCGTGGCCGGCGCGTGACGAACCGCCCGGCACGTCGTAGAGGTAATACACGCGCTCAATGTCGAACGGCACCTGGTTGCCGCCTTCGACGACCGACAGGTTGCCACGCGGATCGTTATGCCTGGGCAGGTCGATGATCCGGCAGTGTTCCATCATTGCCATGGTCCGTGCCTTTCAATTCAAGAATGTAATGCTGATAACGCTCGTAGGAAGGACCGCTCTGGTCCACATTACGCAGCGACAGGTGGATGCCCGCTACTTGTTCCCGTGTGGCAAGAGATTCAGCTGGGCTGATCATACCGATCTCGTGCGAAGCCGTCAGTAAATCAATGTAGTCGGAAAAGCAGTAGCCAGAATGCTGACGAGAGGCAGGGACATGGTAGCCTGGACAAAATCGACGCTGTCCGGCATGCCGGCAGCGCCAGGGTTGATGTTCTTAAACGGCGGTATTGATAATCTTGAGCACTTCCGGCAGGTATTGGTTGGGTTCGCGCAGCAGCGTAAATCGGCGCATGCCAATGATGAACTCGAAGCGTTTGCCGCTCAGCCATTCGGCTGCCGACACAGCATCGAGCCGGAAACGGTGTATTGGCCGCCCCTCGGTGAATTCCGGTACCACGCGAGCCTGGCAGTCGAGGCAGTCGACCTCGACGCGCAGCAATCCTTGGTCCCTCGGCAATTCGAACTGCAACACATTGTCGATCGGCTGGTGAGCCGGGTCGGACAGAATGCGCTCGCGCAGGCGCTTGTTGACTTTTGCAAGGAAAGCATCGAGGTCCACCTCGGCGCTGCTGCTGCGCGGTGCCTTGGCAGGGCGTGCACGCAAAAAATCGTCGGCGGCGGCACGGTATTCGGCTGCGTCGTAGACGTGCGCAATAGTCAGCTGCAGTTGCCCCCCGTCGAGCCCGCAATAGTCGCCCGCCAGCATCGGCTGCACCACGTCGCGCTGCTCCGGCGGCAGCTTTGCCCGGGCGTATTCGGTAAACTCGACCGGTGTGCGCACGGCCATGTTGATATCGGAGTGCATGTTGCCATCGTCGATCAGCAGGTTGGCACCGAACGGGATCACGATCCTTGGTTTGAGGATGCCGATCACGTCCAGGCAATCGTCCATGTAGTGATTGACCAGCCGATCTGCCTCGGCCTGTTTTTCAAACTGGCGGTCCGCCGGATATTCCATCAGGAATGGATACCAGTGGATATACGCATAGGGAATACAGGCAACGTCGATCTGCGAGGCCACACCGTTGAATTTCGCCATGGAAGCCGGCTGCAGGTAATTGTCGTTGCCGTGATAGACGCAGAACCTGTCGTTATAGGCAATCATCGAGGAGTCGATGCCGTTGGTCTCGTGCGTGACGCCGAACAGCTTCACACCGCTGAACAGTTCAGTCACCGTTTCGGGCGGTATGATCGTAATGTCGCGGCCGGAATTGGCCTGGATATCGGCCAAAAACGATGGCCGGCCGCCAAGGATAACGACTTTCACTGAAGGTGCCAGGCGGCGCAGGAAGGGCAGGTCGTAATGATCCTGGTGAATATGTGATACCACTACCGCGTCGACGTCGTATAGCGCATCTTCATCGATCTGTGGCGGGAAAAATACCCATGAATCGCCGTAGGGCTGCGATTCGATAATGGGATCAAATAAAATCTTGCGGCCATTCAGAACCGCCAGGATACCGGCATGGCCGAGGTAGAACACACCGTCACCGGCACCATATTTAGCGAGGAACTGCGTCAGCTGAGTAGTCATATTTAAAACCATGCAATGATGTTTATCGCAGCTCCGCATTGCCGTCATGCTGCATTGGCGGTAAACCGCGGGATAAGTCATGAGCACGCCATAATGCAGGTCGTGCTGCTGACGGATCAAAAAGAATCACGCCATGGTAGTGTGCCCGGCCCGGCAACACCGTGGCGCGCGCAAGCGCCGGCGCAGATGCATCACGCCGCAATGGCCCGCACCAAATATTGGTAAGGCAGCGCATCCTGCTCCGCCAGCGCCGCATCGGCCGCGGTACTTGCGGCAAGCTGGCGAATGGCCGCCAGTACCTCGGGCGGCGGCGGGCCGGCGTTCACCGCTGTCATCTCGGCAATCAGGAAACCGCATTCCTGCAGCATCGCGGCCAGGGAAGCGCGGGTAAAGAAGTGCAGGCTGCGGCGGTCCGGCACGCCGCCGGCCTGGTAATGCAGACCACCGGCCGCCAGCCGCGCCTGGATGAGCCAGTTCTGCGCATTGTTGACGCAAATGACCAGCTCGGTGCGGCCCACGGCATGCTGGCGCAGCTTGCGCAGGAACGCCCAGGGATCGCGCAGCCGTTCCAGCGTTTCCGGGAAGACCCAGCATTGCGTGGCCGACAGTAACTGCCAGTCCCGTTCGCTCAACGCTTCCGGATCGGTGGCAATCGCCCGCGGATTCGCCATGCGCGCGGGCAGGGCCGGGTCGATCGCGGTGAAGTGGGAATTGGGCTGGCGCTCGCGCCAGGCCCGCATCAGTGACGCACCACCTACTTCCACCACGCTGTGCATGCCCGGCTGCATCATCGACAGCATGCTGTTCAGCTGCAGGCCCAGTTCCGCCGGCGGCGGCAGGCCTGCTTCGTCATGTGCCGGCTCGTCGCTGAGCGGCACCCCGGCCGGGCGCTTCACCACGGTTTCCAGCAGCGCTTCGTAATCGCGCACGAAGCGCGGCGTGTCGAACAGCGCGCTGGTGCCGATGTTGGCTGCCAGGCGCTGGCGCAGCGCGGCCGTGCGCGACCGGTCGCTGGCCAGCGCCACGGCGGCTGCCTCGTAGTCGGCCAGCGTATGGGTCACCAGTTCCGGCAGTCCCACGGCATGCAGCAGGCTGCCCGCCATGCGCGAGGAAAAAGTCTGGCCCGACCAGGTGAGCACCGGCAAGCCCGCCCACAGGGCATCGCTGGCGGTGGTGCCGGCATTGAAGGGGGCCGTGTCGAGGAACAGGTCGGCGAGCTGGAAGCGGGCCAGGTAATCGGCCGGCATGACGCGCCCCGCAAACACGATGCGCTCGGGGCCGATGCCCTGCGCCTGCGCCGCGCGCTGCAGGTTCGCCGCCGTTTCCTCCACGTCGGCCACCAGCCACAGCACGCTGTCCGGCACCTGGTGCAGGATGCGCATCCAGGCCGCGAACACGTCCGGCATGATCTTGTAATTGCTGTTGAAACAGCAAAACACAAACGTTTCCTCGGGCAGCTTGTTGTCGGCGCGACGCGGCCGTGGTGCGATTTCGCGCTGGCGGTCGTTGATCTGGAACGTTTGCGGCATGCGCAGCGGCTTCTCGGTGAAGAACGGCTCCAGTTCGGGAGGCAGCACGAAGCTGTCCGCGATCACGTAGTCGACACCGGGGATCGCCGTGGGGCCGGGGAAGCCCAGCCAGGTCAGCTGCACCGGCGCCGGGCGGTACGACAGGATGTTCACGCGCGCGCCGGAGGTGAGACCATGCAGGTCGACCAGGATATCGATCTCGTGCTCGCGGATGTGCTGCGCCGCCTGTTCGTCCGTCATGTGGTCGATGCGGATGTAATGGTCCATCGCGCCCACGACCCTGGCGCGCAGCGGCGAGTTGTCTTCCCGGCTCCAGCTGAAGGCAAACACCTCGACCTTCTCGCGGTCGTGCAGTTCGTACAGCTCGGCCGTGAGGATCGATACCGCATGCGAGCACAGGTCGGAAGACAGGTAGCCGACGCGCATGCGCTTGTGCGGATAGCCATCCGGCGCATGCAGCGGCGCGCGCTGCACGCCGGCGGGAATTTTTTCATCGATATAGCGTTGCGAGGCGGCGAGCTGCACCGCCGGATCGTGCGATGCCGCCAGCGTGGCCAGCGACGACGTGCACAAGAGCATCTTCTCCAGTGTGACGTTGCCGAACGGCTGGTAGACCGGCCAGCGGCACAATTTCTGGCGCAGGTGGATCCAGTGCGTCAGCACCTTCGGCTGGTCCGGATCCCGTTCCAGGCTGCGCGTCAGCCAGCTTTCCGCCTCGGTCAGGCGCTTGTGGTTTTCCAGCAGCCTGCCGATGTTGTTGATGGCCTGCAGCTTGAGCGGCGCGTTATCGGGAGCGTCGGGAATCTCGTCGACGATCGCACGCCAGGTGTCGACCGCTTCCTCCGGACGGCCGCGGCGCTCGCACAGGGTACCCAGGTTCATGCGTGGTTCGATGAACGCCGGATTCTGCACGATGGCCCTGCGGTAGCTCACCTCCGCCGCCGTATCGTCGCCGACATCGCCCTGCAGCACCGCCAGGTTGAACCAGGCGGCGAAGGCGATCGGGGAATGGGTATGCTCCAGCCAGGTCTTGTACAGGGCAATCGCCTGCTGCGTGGCGTTGGCTGCGCTCAGGGCTTGCGCTGCTTCGAAGAGTTCGCCCAGCGGCAGCACCCCCCGTTCGGCCTGGCGGAGTACTTCAGGGCCGATGCCGGGGAGGTTGGCGGTAACATTCATCGGATTGTCTGTGGCAGTCGGAGGAGTTTCGATGATACTCCGACGTTCCGGCGCACTCCTAGCGTTCGGTGCTCTGCGGGACGCGGCAAAAGCCGGTACGATGACGGCAACTACGCCCCAGGCCGCCATGCTCCACACTCCCACCGCGTTTACGCCACTGATCGACCCGTTGCCTAATTGCAACAACCCGCTGACATTCCTGTTCCACAAAGGCAAGCTGCTGTTGCGTGGCCAGGATTTCGCCGCCGCTGAACTGGCGCTGCCGGACGACCCGGCGGTGTTCGGCGTTCCCGCCGACCGGCTGCACGCCGTCGGCATCTGGAACGGTCGCTACTGCCAGGCCGCGTGGGCCGATACCGATGCGTTGCCCGATGATGCCCACGCCTGGCACAACCTGCGCGGGCTGTTCGGCGTGGCGGACGATGGTTTCCTGGGCCTGGCCGGCCGCGCCGGCCAGATCGCCGAGTGGGCGCGTACGCACCGCCATTGCGGCGTCTGCGCGACGCCGATGCAGCGCGCCACCGGCGAGCGTGCCTATAAGTGTCCGGAGTGCGGGTACACCGCGTATCCGCAGATCTGCCCGGCGATGATGGTGCTGATCCGCAAGGGCGACCAGGTGCTGCTGGCGAGCCACGTGAACGCTGCCACCACGCGCTATACCGCGCTGGCCGGCTTCCTGGAGGCCGGCGAATCGATCGAGGAGGCCGTGCACCGCGAGGTCTACGAGGAGGTCGGACTGCGCGTGCACCGGCTGGAATACTTCGACAGCCAGTCCTGGCCATTCCCCAATTCGCTGATGATCGCCTTCACCGCCGAATACCTGAGCGGCGATATCCGCGTGGACCCGGCGGAAATCGCCGATGCGCGCTGGTTCGGGCCCGGCGATCCGTGGCCCGAAACGCCGCATGGCGTGTCGATCGCCAGCGCATTGCTGGCGGCGAACCGGCCCGGCAGCCGGTGAAAGGAGACTATTTTGGATATACTGAGCGATACCCTTTCATTTGAGCAGCATTCATCATGTCCAAAGATTCATTTTCCGATCAAGACTGGCGCCGTTTCCTGACTTCCCTGGGTGAGGATCCGGACCGTCCGGGGCTGGCGGAAACCCCGCACCGTGTCGCCAAGGCCTGGAAGCACTGGACCTCCGGCTATGACCAGGATCCGGTCGAGCTGTTGAAGGCCTTCGAGGATGGCGCCGAGGAATACAACGAGCTGATCGTCGTGCGCAATATCCCCGTCTACAGCCATTGCGAGCACCACCTGGCGCCATTCTTCGGCAAGGCCACCGTTGGCTATGTGCCCAACGGCAAGATCGTCGGGCTGTCCAAGCTGACCCGCCTGGTCGACTGCTTCTCCAAGCGGCTGCAGGTCCAGGAACGGATGACGGTGCAGATCGCCAACACGCTGATGGAAGTGCTGGAACCGAAGGCCGTGGGCGTGGTGGTGAAATGCCGCCACATGTGCATGGAAAGCCGCGGCATCCGCACACCGGGCGAGGAAACCATCACCTCGGCCATGCTGGGCGAGCTGCAGCCGAACCTGGCGCTGCGCACCGAATTCCTGGCACTGGCGCGGGACTAGACATCCAGGAACCACTGATTTATTCATGGCGGCATTCTCAGCCCCGGGAAAACTCGCCCAGCTGCGCCACAAATGGCCTGCCATACTCGGTATGGCGGGCCATTTACGTCTTTCTGGCCACGTTTTTCAAGGCTGATCCGCCACCGGCGATGCACCAATACTGTCATGTCTGCTCGACCAGATTCCTGCCCGAAAGATGATCGCGAGCGTCGGTGGCGACGGCACCTACGACACGAAAGGCTGCCACGAAGCGATTGCAGGGCGTGGGGCACAGCCATCCCACGCGCAAGAACGCCAAGCCGTGGCAGGACCTGTGCCTGGCACGCAAGTCCGTAACGCCATCCTGGCGACCACGTGCCGGCTCGGCCGGAAGATCTGGAAAAAGTGGAGCGGTATCACCGGCGCAGCCTTGTCGAGACCAGAAGGCGTTGCTTCAAGCTTGCTGAACGCGTCATGGCGCGTGACTTCGACCGCCAAGTCGCTGAGTTGCAGGTCCGTGTCGCCATCCTTGATCGCTTCACGCGGCCGGGTACGCCCATGACTGTGGCGGTGACGATGCCGTAAATCCGCCCGGGTTTTGGGGTGCTACGCGCTCAGCCGATTTATGCAATAACACCCACCAGCAATACATCAGTGCTTTCCTAGTGCGGCAGTTTGGCTACCACATAAATTTCAGCAGCAATGTCCGGATAGCGCTCCCCCAGTTGCATGAATGCCTCCAGCATTTCCGGGGTCCAGTTATCCTCAATCTGTTTATTTGAAACAGGCTTGATCCAGTAACCTCCGAAAAGTTCAACTTTCAGCCCGGCTTGCATGAAGGTGTTGCGAAACGATTCTGGATTGAATACGCGACGATGGCCGTGACGAATGTCGCTGTCGTTGAGCGAGTCTTCTTGCGGCAACATGCCCATCAGCACGGCTCCCTGACGGTGCAGCGAGCGGGCATTCGGCACTGCGGCAAACATGCGTCCACCAGGCTTAAGCCATACGGCGGCGCGGCGCAGGATATCAACCGGATCCTGCACATGTTCCAATACATGGCCGAGGATGATGTAGTCAAATTGTTCCTGGGGCTGGTATTCCTCAAACAACGTATGTACTACCGTCACTTGGGGGTATTTTCGAACCAGTTCCGTACAATACGCGCCGGATGCCTCGATGACCGTCAATTTCTTGCCAGTGGCGGCGAGAAGGCGTGTCATGACTCCTTCTGCTGGGCCCATCTCCAGTACATTGTCGCCCTGCATGAAGCGAGCAGCGACCTTGAATGAATAGTCGACCATGGCACCGTTTGCACCGGTGCTGTACTGCAGGTTGTTGCCAATTTCTTCAAGACGATTTTTTTCATCGATACTCATGATTATCCTTGGGGTTGTCAAACAATGCTGTTGACGATTTTTAGAACGGCAGGGATATAAAGATTCGGTTCACAATGCAGGGTAAACGGCGCATGTCGATGACTTCCTCGAAACGCTTGCCGTTGAGCCCAAGAGCTGACGGCTGCAGTTTCAGCACCCAGGATATACCAGCCTGAATGAAG
>DASVVD010000850.1:0-3476 GCA_036386715.1 Pseudoduganella sp. | reverse complement strand
CGGTGCCGGCGACGGCGGCGACGGTGTCGACCGCGCGCGGTGGCTGGCGGGCATTCGTCCGGACCGTGAGCGCCAGCACCCGGCCAATGGCCGCGCTGGCAAGGTCGTACGATGACGCCGGGACCGCGGCGATGGCAGGTGCGGCGGGATGGGCAGGGGCAGCAGGGGCGGCAGGTTCGTGCAAGGCAGGCAGGGTGGACAGGGAGTAGTGCGCCGAGTGTAGCAGGCCACGGCATGCCGGACTGCCGGGACCGCTACTCCAGGCTGTCCGGATGTCCCGCATCCCGGTCCCGCATGGCGGGATGCCGGGTGAGCGCCTGCTGCGTCACCCAGACCGGCGCGGACCACAGCAGGCTGCCGTCATCCTGTGTCACCCGCACGTAGTAATAATGTTCGCCGGGCGCCGGCGCAAGCGTGACGGCGTCGGCCAGCAGCGTCGTTGTTTCCGGAGGAGCCTGGCGGCCAGGCACGCCGGAAACCAGGGCGACCTCGGCGGAGGTGGCACCCGGGCCGCCACGGTACCGCACCGCCAGCGTCAGCGTGCCCTGGTTGACGATGCGTTCGCCCATCACATGGCCGTTTGCCGTCAGCACCAGCGAGGCGGTCCTGTCGGTCGTTGCGAACACGCGCCGGGCCCGGATCGCCTCGAGCAGGCTGGCGGCGGTGAGCGGCGTGCCGTGGGGCAGCAGCACGCCGGTGCGGTTGGCGGCCGAGGCGCCCCAGTTGGCGCAGTGATTGTCCTGGTTGCTGCTGAAAGCCACATGCCAGCCCGCTGCCAGCGCGCGCTGGCAGGTGCGCTCGTAGCTGCTCATGCGGGTTTCGCCTTCGTCGGTCCGGTTGGAGAACGCGGCGCTGTTCATGACTTCGCACAACGCCATTGCCGCATCGCCATCGGCGCTGTAGCCCAGGGGCACGCCGTTCGCGCTGAACTGCCCCGGTCCGGGGTGGTTGAATTGCCCGAGCCAGCCGCGGCTGCCCAGCAGCGTGTACAGCGCGCCGTAATCGTTCTTGGCAGTAAAGGTATCGCCGATCACGTCTCCTGCGCTGTTGCGCTCCCAGCCGAGCAGTTCGGGGCTGTTCAGGATGTTCAGGTGGCCGCCATGCGAGATCACGCCCCATTCAAGTCCGTAGAGGGCCACGAAGCCGGGGTGGGCGGCAGTGAAACTTTCCGCCTGCGCAAGTCCGCTGCGGTACAGCTGGCGTGCGTGTTCCGGGTCGGCCCGGGGATCGCTGCCGTCGGCGCCGTCATACATATGGTTGTGTTCCGAGACCAGCAGGAAATCGAGCTGATGCGTAAGCCCATGCTCCCAGGCAAAGGCATATGCCTCGGCCGGACCGTCCGGCATGGTGCCGGGTTCGCTGCCGCCATGGCAGCCTGCCACCGGCACGCCGCCGTCGCTGTGGCCGGACTGGCTGTGCAGGTTGCCCAGGTAGATATCCCATGCGGCCGTTTCCTGTGCCAGGGCCGCCGGCCGCATCCGCAAGGGCGCCACCGCGCGGCTGGCAGCCGGGTCACCGACGCGGATGTCCCGCTCTTCCTCGACCATGGCGGCGGGTGCGCCACGCGGCAACGCCGTCATGCGCAGGCGGTAGGTGCCGGCAGGCGTGCGGCCGGAATGCCAGGTCACCACATGGCGCCCCGTGCCGTCGGTCAATGGCGCGCTGCCATGCCAGCGTTCGACCATGCTGCCGTCCGGTGTGCGCAGTTCCAGGCGCCATTCCACGTGCTGGCCGCGGGCCGCGGCGGGATCGTGGAATGTGAGCGTGAAACGCCGTGCGGCCGGCTTTGTGGCGTTGCCGCGACCCTGCTCCCGGGCAGGCCGATAGGCGGCTTCCAGCCATGCGGAGAACTCTTCGTGATCCATGGGTCCGGCAGGCGGCGCCGCTCCGGCCGGGCCGGCAAGCATTGTTGCTAGCAACAACGTTGCCAACCGCCACGACCATCGGGACAGGCATCGGGGCGGGCATCGGGGCGGGCACGCCGTTGCCATGGCGGGAAAAGTTGTCGGACTGTTACCCGTTGCAAACCAGCACCGGCCGGCAGGCTTGATCCCTGTCAATGAGGGAACTGCACCGCATGAAGGGCGATGAACAGCTGGCTGCTGCGGAGTTGGCTGCTGTTGAGTCAGGTAATGCAGGGTTCGGTGATGCGGCGTTGCGAACATGGAAAGCCTCCTGCGCTTCACTGGAGACGGGCACGGCCAGTTGATACCATCTTAGTATCTATCGCCATTTGCGCAACAACAGGTGCACGCTCGCGGTGGCTCGACCGGCGCATTGCGGGTATGCTGCTGTATTGCAATAATTTGGCGGCACGCTCAGTTGGAACCAATGCACAAGACAGGCGAATTCAGGAAGGCATCCGTGTCCCGGCTCCTGCAGTGGGGCATCGGGCTGATGCTCGCTGCCGCGGTGGGACTGACCCTGTACGTGGCCACCGTCAAGTCGGTGCAGGACAACGCGCGCGTACGGTTCGACAATGCCGCCCGCGCCACCCAGTACAGCATCGGTACCAGCGTGAAGACCTATTCCGACGTGCTGCGCGGCCTGGTGGCGCTGTTCCAGGCGTCCGAGGAGCTGACGCGGGCCGAATTCGGGCAATACGTGGCCAATCTCGACATGCCACGGCATTTCCCGGCCATTGAAGCGATCACCTACGCGCCCGAGGTGCGTGCCGGCGACCGCCAGGCGTTCGTGGCCGCCGTGCGCGCCGATCGCAGCGTGGACCCGGCCGGCTATCCCGGTTTCGATATCCGGCCACCCGGGCAGCGGCCGCGTTATGCGCCGTTGACATGGCTGCAACCGATGCTGCAGGACAAAATGGGCGTCGACATCGCGGCCAACCCGGCGGTCGCACGGGCCCTGGACCTGTCGCGCGATACCGGCCGCATCAGCGCTTCGGGCCAGCCGGTGAGGGTGCAGGGCGCGGTGCCGCACATCGGCCTGGGCATGCGCCTGCCCGTCTACCGGCGCGGCATGCCGATCGACGACGTGGACCAGCGCCGCGCCGCGTACCTGGGCTCGGTAGGCATCGGTTTTTCGGTGTCGGCGCTGGTGCAGGGTGCGATCGACGAAATGGCCGACCGCAAGGTTCGCCTGATCCTGTATTCGGATGGCAATACCGATCCCGACCATCGGCGCCTGGAAATCGAAAGCGACGACCGCCTGCTGTACAACGATACCGGCGTGCTCGACGCACCGCCGCGCCTGCCGGGCGATGTGGACGACTTTTTCATCGCCGTGCTGCCGATCGACTTCAACGGCTCGCTGTGGAAAGCCCGGTTCTATACCCGCAAGGTCGACATGATCAGCGGCTTCGACCGGCACCTGCCATGGATCGCGCTGCTGACGGGCGGCGCCGGCACGATGCTGCTGTACAGCTATGTGTTCATGCTCACGTCGCAGCGCCGCAATGCGCAGGAACAGCGGCGGCTGCTGGACAGCGTGCTCGACAACGTGGATGCGCACGTCTACAT
>DASVVD010000849.1:0-5568 GCA_036386715.1 Pseudoduganella sp. | reverse complement strand
GTTAAATCAGTCTAACAGAGCGAGACAATCAAATCGCTGTACTCGCACGATGCATTTCGAGCCACTAACACAAGTCCCAGGGCAAGGCGCATCGTCGAAGACAGTACTTCAGTACTGCGAGACGAATGCAACGCAGCCATGGGGCCTGTGTTCGCGGACGCCTAGTCCTTGCGCCAGACGGGCAGGCCGGTGACGTCCAGTTCCTCGTCGCGCTGCCAGACGGGCAGGCCGCTGGCATCGGTCGGGGCGAGCAATTCGAGCTGTTCCTGCCGGCTGGCGGCACGGCGCGCGCGCAGGCGCGGCGAGGGCGGCGCCTTCGGCTCCGGCTCCATCGGCGCGGCGGGGCCGAAGCCGGGCAGGTCGAATGTCGCGTTGTCTTTTTTGTCTCTCATCGTGTGGCGTGCAAAAACAAAAGCCCGGCTTTGGCAGTCGGGCTTTTCATCTGAAGCGGCGCGCAGTGTAACACAGTGCCACCATTCTGTGCGCCGGCGGCGGGCGGGTCAGGCCGTCAACGGAATGCCAGCGCCGCCGTCAGGTCGCCCGGCGGCTGCGCGCCACGCTCGCCGAAGGCCTTGTTGCGCAGGGCGAGGCCTTTCAGCAGCGGCAGGTCGAAACGCCGCGTGATGAAGCGCAGGATCGACGTGGTGTCGTAGAAGTTGTGATCGACATGGCCCTTCTTCGCGAAGGGCGACACCACGATCGCGGGAATGCGCGACCCCGGGCCCCAGCGGTCGCCCGGTGGTGGTGCCACGTGGTCCCACCAGCCGCCGTTCTCGTCGAACGTCACCACCACCACCATGTCCTGCCACTGCGGCGAATGCTTCAGGTGCGTCAGCACGTTGACGATGTGCTGGTCGCCCGATTCGATGTCCGAATAGCCGGCATGCAGGTTCAGGTTGCCCTGCGGCTTGTAGAAGCTCACGGCGGGCAGCTTGCCGGCCACGGCATCGGCCAGGAAGCGGTTCGAGATCGGGCTGTCGCCCAGGCCGCCGTCGCGCAGGTGCCGTTCGCGCGCGGCGGTGCCGGGTGCAAAGCTTCTGAAGTAATTGAATGGCTGGTGGTGCGACTGGAAGTTCGGTTTCGAACCGCCGCCCAGGTCGTCCAGCGCGGCCTGCCATGCGCCGCCATACCATGCCCAGCTCACGCCCTTGCGGGACAGCAGGTCGCCGATCGTGTCGTAGGTCTGCGGCGGCAGCACGCCGCCGTCTTCCGGGTTCGCGTGCAGCGGATCGCCGCCCGGTGCCGGGTGCACCCAGCTCGGCTGGTAGGGCGTGGCCATGGTATTGACCGCATAGCCGTCCGGCGTGATGGCGCCGTCGTTGACGAACTTCGGCTTGCCGTCGAGCGCCGATTTCGGGCTGTCCGGTGCCAGCGCCAGGCGCGTGCCCGCAGGGCCGTCCGCCGTCACGCAGATCTTCTTCTTCGCCTTCGTGTCCTTTGCATTGAAATATTCGGGCGTGCGGCCGGAAATCAGGAACTGGTGGTTCAGGTAGGAGCCGCCGAACGCCGCCATGAAGAAGTTGTCGCACAGCGTGTAGTCACGCGCCACCTGCCACAGCCCGAGGTGCTTGCCGGTCTCGCCGTAATGGCCCATCACCAGGCCGCCGGCATCGGTCCATGCGACAAAGCCGTCGTTCCTGCCGCCGTTGATCTGCATCTGGTTCTGGTAGAAGCGGTGCTGCAGGTCGCGCGTGACCAGCGCTTCCGGCAGCGGCTTGCCGTGCGCGTCCTTCAGCGCGAACGGCGCGTTCGGCAGGCCCTTGATGGCGTCCTCACCCAGTTCATAGCGCTTGCCCGCCAGTTCCTGTGGCGCCGCCAGCGTGCCGCCCCACACCTTCGGCAGTTCCGCCAGCACGCTGCCGTCGTAGTCGCGCTGCACATATTTTTCGGGTGGCAGCCCGGCCAGTGGCGATGCTTCGCCCGGGAAGCCGGCAAACAGGTTGTTGAAGCTGCGGTTTTCCAGGTAGATGACCACCACGTTCTTCACGTGCGCCTTCAGCTTGGCATCGAGCGAGCCCTTGACGGTTTTTGCCTGCGGCGATGCCGGCGAGGCGGCAATGGCGGGCAGGGCACCCATGGCGCCGGCAGCGGCGGCGGCGCCGAACAGGCGACGGCGGGAAGGCTTGGCGGGAAGGTCGTTGTGGTCCGGCATGCTCGGTTCCTTTATTGGCGGCAACAAAGGGCTGAGTGTAGGCACCTCGCCGGCGAGCGTCAAGGCCGTCCTGCCAGTGCCGGAAAGTGCCGCGCCAAAGGTTGGGTGCACGACGGTACAAGGCGGGAATGCAAGAAAAAACCGCCGGCTCCATCACTGGAAACCGGCGGTTCTTTTGAATCTGGTTGCGGGGACAGGATTTGAACCTGTGACCTTCGGGTTATGAGCCCGACGAGCTGCCAGACTGCTCCACCCCGCGTCTGAGGCATGATTATATACGCTCACCCCGACTTCTGCAAGCGGGGCATTTCACCATGCTATTGCTGTGCCGCCCCGAGCCGCCACAGCGACGTCACCTCGGCCGAACGGGCGGCGTGCAGCGGGTCCTCGGCATCGCTTGCCTTCGGGTGCGTCGGCCGCACGTCCTGCCGGCCCAGTACCACCAGCCCGGCCTGGGCGATCCATTCCAGCAGTTGCTCGCGGGGCCGCAGGCCCAGGTGCTCGGCCAGGTCCGACAGGATCAGCCAGCCTTCGCCGCCTTCGCTCAGGTGATCTTTCAGGCCGGCGAGGAAACCCTTCAGCATCCGGCTGTCGAGGTCGTACAGGGCGCTTTCGATCGACGAGCTGGGGCGTGCCGGCAGCCATGGCGGATTGCAGACGACCAGCGGCGCGCGGCCCGGCGGGAACAGGTCCGTCTCCAGCAGTTCGACTTTCCGGTCCAGGTCCAGCCGGGCGATATTGTCGCGCGCGCAGGACAGGGCGCGCCGGTCCATGTCGGTGGCGACGATGCGCGGCACGCCGCGTTGCGCAAGCACGGCGCTCAGCACGCCGGTACCGGCGCCGATATCGAACGCCACGGTGGTCTTCTTCGGCAGCGGCGTTTCGGCCACGAGCTGCACATATTCGCCGCGCACCGGCGAGAACACGCCGTAGTGCGGGTGGATGCGCGCGCCAAGTGCCGGAACTTCCACGCCGGTCCGGCGCCATTCGTGCGCGCCGATCACGCCGAGCAGCTCGCGCAGCGAGATCACGAACGCATCCTCGCCGCGGCCATACACTTCGTTGCAGGCCAGCTTGACTTCGGGTGCGCGGCGCAGCGGGATCGTGTAGCCCGGCTCGAACGGGATCAGCAGCATCGCCAGCGTGCGGGCACGCTGCGATTGGGCCTGGCGGTGCAGGTGGAAGGCCTCGGTCGGCGAGGCCGGCGCCTTGGCCGGTTTCCTTTTTGCCTTGGCCGGCTTGCCGTCGGCGCGGCGGGCCAGCGCCTGCAGCAGCTGGCGCGCATTCTGGAAATCGCCGCGCCACAGCAGCGCGGTGCCTTCGCAGGCCAGGCGGTAGGCGGTATCGGCGTTCAGGGTGTCGTCGGCGACGACCACGCGCTTCGGCGGCGGCATGCCCGCCTCCGAATGCCAGCGGGCGGAACGCTCGGTTCCTTGTTCGGTCCAGTGGAGGAGGGATGTGTCCATGTCGGCAATCGTGAAAGGTGAAGGGATAGCAAAAACGGCGAAACCGCCTGAACGGCGGTTTCGATAGGTATGCGACATTATAGCCGGCCAGCCGCCGGGGGGCGGCTTTTGGCGCCGTTGCAGGCCTTGTTTCAGGCTTCGTCGGCGGGCGGTGGCGTGGTCGAGATCGTCAGGGGAATGCCGCTGGCCGACTGCACGGGGACCTTGATCGGCATCGGCGACGTGTCGGTTTCCTGGTCCGCTGCAGCAGCCACGTCGGCCACGTCGGCCGAACCGGCCGCTTCGGCAGCTTCCTTCGCGTCCTCGGCGGCCGCGGCGGTTGCTTCGGACACATACGCCTTGACGGGCGAGGGCGGCGCATACGTATCGAGCGACTGGGTGTTCTTGACGAGCTGCATCAGCCGCACCGACAGCTTGCCCAGCACGTCGCCCGCCGCGCCGTTCTTCACGTCGCCCGCCGCGCCGTTCTTCACGTCGCCGGACACCTGCTTGTCCATCAGCTTGAACAGGTCGCCCAGGCTGCCCGGCCACTCGATGTCCGGCAACTCGAACGACGGCAGCGCCGCGGCGGCATCCTTGTCGCCCGGCTTGTCCCCCGTTTTGCCCGTTTCACCGTAGCCGGCGGACATCGATGCCTCGTATTGCACTTCCACTTCGAAATCGTACTTGGTGCCGTCGCCGAGGGTGATGGTGCCTTTGCCGAGGAAATGCGAGCTTTCGTTCAGGCTGAATGCCGAGGCATTCTTCACGCCGTCCGCACCGCCGGCCTTCAGGGTGCCGGTGGACATCGACGACGAGGCTTCCAGCGCCACGGAGTCGAAGGCGATCGTGGCGCCCTTGGCGTTGTCGCCGAACAGCTGCCCGGCGAACTTGCCGAGGAAGCCTTGCGCCAGGTCGAGCGTGTCGTTGCCGAGCGAGTCGAGGCGCTGCTGCAGGTCGACCGCGCCGGACGACAGCGCGACATTCGTGCTGGCCTTGGCGGCGGCAGTCTGCTGCACGGCGTTATTGCCGCGTGCCGGTTGCTGGGTCGAGCCGGAAAGCGGGGAGTTCTGGTACCCGCGGGCGCCGAGTGGAGAGAGCGAAGACATGGCTGGCCTCTTTTGACAGTGTCCCTCTACATCGGCAGCACGGCCGAATACTTGAGGAAATCAGTGGTGATGGGACCACAGGCCGTTCGAGGCCAGGTACGCCTGCACGGCGTCCGGCTGCCCGATGGCATGCAGTTTCACTTCGCCGCACGTGCACACGCCGGAATACGGCGTGATGTGCGAGCAGGCGGAGACTTTTTGTACGGTCACTTTGACCGCCTTGGCGCACTTGGCGCATTTGAACGTCAGGGTACGTGGTGCTTTGAACATGGTTTCCAGGATGCTAATCAGGACTGCTTGCAATAAGCCGTCATTCTATCAGCCAACGCTCACATGGCTGCGCCCGCCCGCGCCGGGCTGCACCAGGATGCGCGTGGCGATCCGCTCCGTCATCTCCTGCACGTGCGAGATCACGCCGACCTTGCGGCCCATCGCCTGCAGGTTGTCGAGCGCATCCATCGCTACCCGCAGCGTTTCGGCATCCAGGCTGCCGAAGCCTTCGTCGATGAACAGCGATTCCACGCGCACGCGGTTCGAGGACAGCGACGCGAGCCCCAGCGCCAGCGCCAGCGATACCAGGAACGACTCGCCGCCGGACAGCGAATGCACCGAGCGCAGGTCGTCGCCCATGTGCAGGTCGCGCACCAGCAGGCCCAGCGACGGCTGCGATGGATTGTCGATGCGCAGCATCTGGTAGCGGGGCGCCAGCTGGCGCAGGTGCGCGTTGGCGTAACCGAGCAGCACGTCCAGCGTGAACTGCTGCGCGTAGTTGCGGAACTTCTTGCCGTCCGCGGAGCCGATCAGTTCACTGAGACGGGCCCATTTGCGCTCGACCGCTTCCTGCCGCTCGATCTCGGCCAGC
>DASVVD010000848.1:0-2444 GCA_036386715.1 Pseudoduganella sp. | reverse complement strand
TCGAAGCCCGGCGTCAGGTGGCGCGGGGCGTTGACACGGCTGACATAGACCACGTCGTCGCCGTCGAGCACCGAAAAATTGGTGGACTCCTGCAGCTGTGCCGTCAGGTGCTGCAGGTACGGCACGATCGCGCGCGGCAGTCGCGCCGAGTCCAGGTAGGAATGGCCCAGCGTCAGCACTTTCGGCGTCAGCCAGAACTGGCGGCCATCCGTGGCGGCCATGCCGGTATGCACCAGCGTCAGCAGGTAGCGCCGCGCCGCGCTGCGGCTGATGCCGATGCGTTCGGCCAGCACGCTGGGCGTCAGGCGGGCCGTCTCGTCATTGAACGCGTTGATCACGGCAATGCCGGTCACGAGTCCTTCGATGATGTCGCGCGGGGCAACGGTGATATCGGTGAGTGGTGGCTTTTTCATGGTCAGAAAACCGGTGTTTTGTGCGCTAATCGCGCAGTCTGGGCGATTATTGCATTTTCACCGGTTTGATGGTGTTTTTCTGGTCATGCCGGCTTCCTATACTGCATCGACTGTCTCACACCAGGGAATGCCATGAACCAGCCCACCAACCTGCACCAGCGGCCCGTCGACCCGGCGCCTCCAGCGGCACAGCTGCCGGAGAATCCGCTCGGTATCGACGGCATCGAATTCATCGAATATGCCACCACCCAGCCGCAGGCGCTCGGCGCACTGCTCGAATCGATGGGCTTTGCCGCCATCGCCCGCCACCGCTCGCGTGAAGTCACGCTGTACCGCCAGGGCGGCATGAACGTGATCGTCAACGCCGATCCGCGCACGCTGCCGCTGTCCGACACCGAACCCCAGGCCACCGTGATCGGCGCCATCGCGCTGCGCGTGCGCGACGCCGATGCGGCCTACCGCCGCGCTGTCGACATGGGCGCCTGGCCGATTCCCACCCGCGCCGGCGTAATGGAACTGAACATCCCCGGGGTGCACTGTGCCGGCGATTCGATCCTGTACTTCGTCGACCGCTTCGGCGACTTTTCGATCTACGACGTGGACTTCAAGCCGATCGCCACCGCCCCCTGCGGCCTGGCGGACGAGCCGCCGGCACTGGCCGGCCTGCACTTCTTTGGCGTCGTGCAGGCAATCGGCGCCGGCCGCGCGCCGGAGTGGACCGATTTCTACCGCCAGATGCTGGGCTTCCAGCCGCTGGCCGAAGGGCGCTGGTTCGGCGTGGTGCCCAAGGGCACGCTGCTGGAAAGCCCCTGCCACCGCTTCTACCTGCAGCTGGTCGAACCGCCGGAAGGCGCCGGCGGCCTGCAGTGGCAGGAGCAGATGATCCGCGTGGGCCTCGGCACGCCGGATGTCGCCCATGCGGTGCACGTCCTGAAGCAGCGCGGCATTGTCTTCCTCGACCGCACGCCTTCTTTGCGCGGCGCCCTCACCCAGCTCTACAAGGGCGGCGTCAGCTTCGAGCTCGTCGCCAGCGACTTGCAAAAACCTGGCCAGGGAGGCGGCAATGCCTGAGATTTCCGGCACCACGCGCATTTTCCCGGTGATCGGCTGGCCGGTCGAACAGGTCAAGGCGCCCACGCTGTTCAATGCCTTCTTCGAGCGCCACGCCATCGATGCGCGTGTGATCCCGCTGAAAGTGCCACCGGAGGGTTACACGGCCGCGGTGCGCATGCTGATGGCGATGGAGAACGTCGGCGGCATCTTCGTGTCGATCCCGCACAAGCCGATGAGCGTGACGGCCGTGGACGAAGCAAGCCCGCGCGCCTTGCTGGCCGGCGCCTGCAATGCGATCTACAAGGGCGCCGACGGCCGCATCATGGGCGACCTGATCGACGGCGAAGGCTTCATCCGCGCCTTCGACCGCACCTGCGGCGCTACGCCCTTCCCCTGGCAGCGTGCCAGCGCGCTGGTGGTCGGCAGCGGCGGCGTCGGCTGCGCGGTGGCCGAAGCGCTGGCATCGCGCGGCATTGCCCGCCTGGCCATCTGCGACACGCGTCCCGAGCAGGCCGCCGCGCTGCGCGACCGCCTGCAGGCGGCGTTTCCCGCCGTGGCAGTCACGGTCGGCACGCCGCAGGCGGCCGGCCATGACCTGGTGGTCAACTGCACGCCGCTCGGCATGCATGCCGGCGATGCGCTGCCGGTCGACCTGGCGGGCATTGCCCCATCGGCCATCGTTGCCGACTGCGGCATGAAGATCGAGATGACGCGGCTGCTGCGCACCGCGCAGGAACTGGGCTGCCGTATACAGAAAGGCAAGGAAATGATGATCGAACAGTCGCCGCTCTACCTGGAACTGTTCGGCTGGCATGGCATATCGGCGGACGGGTTCCGCGCACTGGAGGCATTATGAATCTGTCGAACTTCGGCATGGATACGATCACGCTGGGCGGATCGCTCGAATCGAAACTGGCCGCCTCGCGCGCCGCCGGCTTTACGCAGCTCATGCTGTGGGCACGCGACCTGACCACCTAC